>NZ_JBJEIH010000018.1:31233-56342 GCF_051876855.1 Bifidobacterium sp. | reverse complement strand
ACCACCCCACAAACCCTACAAAACACACGCAAACACCGGCGTGTCGAAAACACCAAACAACACAACCAAACAAACCAACCAAACACCAAAAACAACCAGCTACACCACAAAACACACCCACAACACCACACGCCACGCTTAGTCGCAGCAAATCCGGTTACCCTCATACCCATTGCCACACACAGAGCCAAGTTGGCGTACCCCGACTATTCCCGATTCAATCAGTCGACATCCTTTCGATTGAGCCATCCGCTGGCGGTGCCCCAACTGCACATTTGAGTGACACACTTTCTTTCGAATGCGGAAGGTAATCGAGCACCCCATACCAAGTTCCGTCATCATGTTCCGACGCTTCTCCCCTCGTATTCATCGCATCCTGGCACGTTAGGAAATCCTGTTCGCCGATGCGGTATTTTTGCGGGTACAGATGCTGTAGTGTTGCCTGCGCCTGAACGTAATAGCTTTCCGGCGTATGGTCGAGCAAATCATTGACGGCTTCAGTCGCACCGTGCCAAGTACCTTCTTCGTAACTCACACTCGGTTTGGTGATTACAACTCGTTCCGGCATATCAAGATAGGGGACGTCCAAGAGGTGTCGGACGGCGGATGGCATGAACAAAACAGCACACAGGACGGTGACGATTGCGCCGAATCTCAACACCCAAATGCGAGCTCGAGTATAGATTTCAGGCTGTTTTCGCCAACGAAGCGCGACCAGGACGGTGATGGCAGCAAACCCAATCGGCGTAATACCGAACATGATGCTTCGCGCGAATCTGTTGACGAATACTGACGCAATCATCCACGCGATTGTGACGGCGACGGCTGCTGCAATCGGGATTTTGTAGGCGTTACGATTCTCGTCAGCAGCTTGTCTCCACTCGCGTTGTGCCGTCTGCTGCATCCGGGGAAATTCGATGCGAATCGGTTGGGAATCATCATCAAGCAAGGTGTCAACCGATCGGCGTTCTTGGTTAGAAACTTCTCCGTAGCCCGCTCTCCCAAATGACTCGTCCATCATGGGCTCCTCCTCGAGTGGTTTGTTCATTTCCCTCGTGCCCTTATACCTTTCCTGGTACTCGGCACCGTACATGGGTGCGCATCCCATTTTCGGCCTTGACATGCCATTGCCGGCAACTATCTGCATCGGCGTGTCGCGGCGATACGATGATACTCAATCCGGTTGCGAACCACCGCATTCGGAAGTAACGATGGTGCTCCACGAAGCAGGGGCGCAGGCAAGGGAACTGCGAGAATACGGCAGATCAGAATCGGTCAGCACAGAAGGGAAAGATGATGATTCAGCACACAATCTGGCATTGGGGTAAGTCGGCAGATGGGTCCGCACGGACGATTCGAGACGCCATGTATGGGGAAGCTGTCGGTGATGCATTGGGCGTCCCATTCGAGTTCAGGGCTCGTGACACTTTCACATGCACAGGCATGGCATGGGACCGCGCGAATGGAAGCGTCGGAGTCGGAGGTGGAGTTGGGGCTTGGCACCAGCCCATCGGCACATGGAGCGATGACACCGGGATGGCCTTGGCAACCTGTGATTCGCTGCGGGAACTCGACAGAGTGGACGTTGCCGATATGCGTGACAAGTTCATACGGTGGCGCGACAGCCAGGACTACAACGTTGACCTGCGATTCGACATTGGCGGAGCTACAGCGAGCGCACTCGCGAGCGGGCACGGATTGTCCGGCGAGCGCGACAACGGCAACGGCTCGCTCATGCGCATCGTCCCGCTGGCGTTCACGGATGCTGGCGACGACGAAATCCGCTCAGTGAGCGCGATTACGCACGCTCATCCGATAAGTTGTGAAGCATGCGTCACGTATGTTCGGTATGCGCGGTTGCTGCGGGATGGCGCGTCGCCGCTCGAGGCCTTGGATGACGAGCAGGTCGCGCACGGTCTGAGCGGGGTTGCTTCAAGCACTACCGCAGGAGTGCAAGTTGACGATTTGACGATCATTCCCAAGTTGAATCGAAAGGACGTTGCATCCAGCGGATTTGTTATCGACACCTTGGTGGCTGCGATCTGGTGTCTAACCACCACCACGAGGTATGCGGATTGCGTGCTTGAAGCAGTCAATCTGGGAGAGGATACTGATACGACAGCCGCGGTGGCGGGTGGCCTTGCAGGCATCGTCTACGGTATGGACGCGATTCCAGACGAGTGGTTGCATCTGCTGCGTGGTAAGGATGTGATTGACCGTTGCATCATTGTTGACAATGGATGATAGTTCGCACGTCAAATGTCGTGCCATGCCACACAGGAGTAGCAACCATGAGGACAACGGCAAATCCGAAGGACTCTCATCTGCTGACGACCTTTCGGGAACTTCGCCATAATGGCCGCAAACTCTTGGGAACCGTTGTCGATGGCGGGATCAGTGGCGCAATCGGCGGCTTATCCGAGCCTGTCGGCGTTACCGTCGCGAAAGAGTACCTCGGCAAAAAGGCCACAGGTTTGGCTGCCAAGGCAATCAGCACAGGCGTGACGTTCACGAGCGGCATCACCGGAAATGTCGCTGACCAGGTCATCTCCGATCGGCATGTTGATATCGCGCAGGCAGGATTAGCTGGCGCGTGAACAGTTGGCGTTGATAAAACCGCTGGGCGGATTTACCACAAATTCCATGGAACGGAGTCAATAAGTGCTACAACCCTGAAACAGACATCATACTTCGGCACACGAACTGTCCGTGGACTTCTCGATCTGTCAAAGAACAATACGAAGGCTCTGTGGGGAAGCGCGATGAACGGCGTACTCTTCGATTGGCTGACACCACAGTAAACAACATGGACTCTATCCAGCAATCAACACACGGCAACAGGAATGCAATGAAAGAAATACCGGAATTCTCGTTCCAAGACACCATACGCGATACATGCTGGGGACTCGCAATGAGCACTGCTTGGCTTATCTTCGGATGGCTGCGCCATGACAATATGTCAAACGCCATCCAATGGCCGGCCATCACCATGATCGTCGGATTCTTGGACGGCTTGACAGGTTCCCGGCCCCTGGTGATCACCCTGTGGTGGGCGCTCATTCTAGCCGAAATGGTCGGGTATCGGGTCTATTTCTGGGCTTGTGTTGGGCTCGCAGCGCTGTCCGCGTTCTATATCGGAATCAATATTGGCTCCAAATGCGGTTTTGTGTTGCGGCGAGCGATACACCGCCATAAAAATACGGCCGAGAATACCGACTGTCACGACACCGATAGTGTCCTGCACTCCCAAAGCCAACCATCGCAGCAACATGGAGCATCGACGGCTGAGGACATCCCGGCATGCCCGGAGAGTATCACGGACGACCAACCTGCACCCGCTAGCCAAGCAGCACACGCACAAACCGCAGAACAATGCGAAAACCAGCATCAGACAGAACAGCAGACTTAATCAGCACAACGAGAACAGCATCCTCTACGACGCCCCGAATAATCTGTGCGCATGGTATGTGCTGTTTCTCGAAGACGCCATCTTCCATTACGACGACAGCGAGCTATGGAAAAGCGAAGCAGCCGACGCAAGCGACCCCGGCGAGCTCAACGGTGTACTCGGGCTCGAAATCGACCCCGCGCACACCTGGCTCATCCCATACTCCGCGATTAAATCGTTCCGGGAAGACCAGTACAGCCGACACCTGGTCCTCACACTCACAGACAAGACGACATGCGAAATCGCCCTGACACCCAAGCACAGCATCATCGAATTCGGCAATCGCCTTGCCAAAAACACCAAGCAACGCCACGACCAAGCCAAACAACTCACCGCACACATCACCCAATACCAACACCGCAACACCTGGCAACAAACCGGCCTGAACACCCCAGACAACACCAACCACAAGGAAAGGAATATCCAATGAAGGCAGGACACATCACCAACTACTGGCCCGCATCCGCCGACCAGACAGCGCGCACGTACGGGTACCAGCCGGTCAGCGAATGCGAGGAAGCCATCGCCGCAGGCACCGCGGGTCCATCCCACAGCGGCGAGCGCGGGCTCGTCGATTACGGAATCGTCGAAGCGCAAAACAACGACGAGATCGTGTCCGTCAATGACAAGCATGTCTTGGCAGAAATGCGGGAACTCATACTCCTGGAGGACGCAGTCTTCATCAGCCCTAACCTGCACCTGTGGAAAAGCGACGAGTCCATCGTGCAGGGCGCCGACGACCCAGTCGATGGCGTATGCGGGCTGGAAATCAACCTTGAAAACACTGAGATCATCCCGTATTCTGCTATCCAATCCTTGCGCGAGGACGAGCACAGCCGTCACCTCATCATCGAAATCGACGACGGCACCCAACACGCCATCACACTGGCCCCCAAGCCGGGGCTGATCAATCTGGCGAGCCGCACCAAACGTCGCCATCAGCGCGCGGAGGAACTCGCCAAGCTCATCAACCAGCACCGGTAACCACCGATAACGAGCAAGTCGATTATCGCCGTGCAATTTACGCGCCCGTGCAGTGCAGATACGCCATTGGCTGTTTCCGGGTCTGCACGACACTCGCATTACGGCGATTCTCCCTTCTCGCGTTCCCCAACGCGACATGCTGCATATCTGTCTGCTGGAAAAAAGTGTGGCAGTCAACACTTTTTTCCGGAAATAAATGTCGATGTTGACACTTTTTTCGAGTTACGATGGTAGCTGACAGTACGGGTGCCTAGAAAAGGAGCAATCGTATGGAACAAAGCATCACGTCAGACGCGACAACCGACATGTTCATGCGCGCGCCGGAATTCCATCGCGCTCTCGATGACCATCTTGCACGCTGGTCGACAAGCCCATCACGCAAACCGCTCGTTCTGCTCGGCGCACGCCAGACAGGAAAGACGCATGCGCTGAAAAAACTCGCCAACAGACGATACGACAACCTCGCGTTTATTGATTTCTCGCAGACCCCGCAGGCAGCATCGGCATTCGAAGACTCAATCCGTCCATCAGATATTGTGCGCAGACTCGAGCTACTCCTGGGAATCAGCATCATTCCACGGCATACATTAATCGTCTTCGACGAAGTTCAATTGTGCGAACGTGCGTTGACATCATTGAAATACTTCTGCGACGAAGCGCCAGAGTACCATGTTGCGGTCGCCGGAAGTCTTCTTGGCGTCGCCGTCAACCGCAACAAGTATTCCTTCCCCGTCGGCAAGGTTACGCTGCTGCCCGTGCACCCCCTGACTTTCCATGAATTCCTCGACGCTCTGGGATTCTCCAACGCCATCACCGACATCCGGCATGGACTCGCAACGAATGCTCCCGTCGCGTTCCATGACTCGCTGATTACGCTATCGCGACTGTACATGACCATCGGCGGCATGCCCGAAGTGGTGCAATCCTTCGTATCAGCGCGCGGAAACGGCCCGCACTCACTCAACGATGTGCCGTCCACACACGCGCTCGCCGCGGCACGCACCGTGCAAACCGCCATCAACACCGCATACGAAGCGGACATGGTCAAGTACGTGCAAACCGAAGACAGCGCGAAAATCTTCGAAGCATGGCGCTCGATTCCCACACAATTAGCCAAAGAGAACCATAAGTTCCAGTACAAGGCCATCCGTTCGGGGGCACGTGCCGCGCAATACGCGCCGGCAATTGACTGGCTGGCGTCCGCAGGCATTGTGAACCTGTGCACGCAAGTCACGGAGCCGGTCTCCCCACTGGCGGCATTCGAAAACCCGACGGCGTTCAAGGTATACATGGAAGACACTGGGCTTCTGATGGCCCGGTATGGCGCCACGATGGCGCAATTGAACCCATCAGACTCCAAAACCGCGAATTTTCGCGGGGCCGTGGCGGAGAATTTCGTCATGCAAACACTGGTCGCCGCCGGGCTCAAGCCCTACTACTGGGGTACTCCCAGCAAAGGCGAACTCGAGTTCTTGCTGGATATGCCCTCTCCTGTTCACCAGTGGGCGCTCCCTCTGGAAGTGAAATCGGGACGACACGTCTCCGCTCGGAGCCTGGCTGCATTCCAAACCAAATACACCCCGGACTACGTCATTCGAATCAGCACGAAGAACATGGGATTCGACCATGGAATCCGCAGTGTCCCACTGTATGCAGTACAGGCACTCACCGAGGAACTGGCGACGGAAGCCTCAGGAACCGCGAGCCACGCGCACTGAGGTTCATCACGGCGATCGCGGCTACGTGTGGGACTGCATGTGGGACGAGATGCACGATTGCGATAAGCAAGCTACCAGTCAGACGCCCGCGTGCATCACAGAAAGATACCAACCAGCGGATACCGGCCAACGGATACCGCACCGATGGCATTCGCCTGTCGTGCGACACCGCAATCGCATGAGGGCCAGATACTGACCCCACTCCACCAACGACGAACCCTATCTTGCGGTTGTGAGACAGATACGTCGCACAGCAAGACGATAGCCCAGCCAAGTAGGTTGACTGCGACCGGTACATTGACACCTATGAGACCTGCCAGTCACACAGCGGGCAGATAGCGTCCTCAGCAGGCCATCAACGAACCGTATCTCGTTGCCGCGGGACAAGCCAGTCACAGTGCGGACAGATGCCACCCCCGGCGAGCCACCAACGAACCATATCCCGACACAGTGCAACCCACCAGTCACACCGCGGACAGATAACCAAGCCGAACGGGGCACGTGGCAACGACATTCAACCGCCATGCAACCCACCAGTCGCACAACAGGCAGATAACCGAGTCGAACAGCGCATGCGGCAACGGTATTCAACCGTCGTGCGACAGGTCAGTCACACAACGGACAGATAGCGTCCCCGGCAGGACATCAACAAACCGTATCTCGCTGCCATGCAACGGACCAGTCACACCACGGGCAGATAGCCAAGCCGAACGGGGTCCACGGCAACGGTATTCAGCCGCCGTGCAACGGACCAGTCACACCACGAGCAGGTAGTGAACAGATAGCGGGCAGATACCGGCGGCATCGGCATCAACACCGATTGCACCGGGCCGCGGTGCGACGAGCTGATCGCACCACACGCAGATACAGGCGTTACCAAACGCACGACGGTTCCACTGGAGGATACCGATGAGTGACCGGCATGTAGTAGGCGTTACCGCACACACGACGGTTCCGCACGCACGACAGCTACCACACGCACGGCACACGTGCAGCCCCGACGCCCATCGCGACACGAACACAGCGACACGAACAGCACGACACGAACACAGCGACACGAACAGCACGACACTGCGGTCAATTCCCCAAATTCCGCGACATTCCGCGGTATGCTAGCGAACGTACGTACCATCGCATAGGAACACGCGGGCCGTCAGACCGGTCCAGCGGTCGCAGATCATGACGAAGGGAGAGCCAATGAACCGGCCGGTGCTGTACACCGACTTCGACGGGGTGCTCAACGCGTTCCCGGACAAGGAAATCCAAGACAACGGCGGAGTCGGGCACACACAATGGCTTGACGACGACGATCCCCGTGCACAGCTCTATAGCACAGAACGTGCATTCGTGCTCACCGGCGACGACATCGTGCGCACCCCATGCGGCTACTATCGCATCCGCTGGTCGCGCAACATCGCGCAGACCCTGCACCGACTCGCATCTGAAGGCGATATCGAACTCAACTGGCTGACGACCTGGCAACCATACTGCTCACGGATTCTCGATCCGCTGCTCGGCTGGGACCCGCACATCGAACACACCGCCATCTGGTACGACCCCATCTCATACGAACGCCGATACACCGGCAAATTGAGCACGGTATTCTCCCGAGTACGTTTCGAAGCCACCCAAGCCAACCCATCACCGGTCATCTGGCTGGATGATGAGGAATGCTACGAGACCGCGGCGGACAGAATCCGTGCGCTCTCCCCCAAGGCGCCCGTCCTTATGGTGCGGCCGGACGCCCGAATCGGAATCAGCCGCCGGCAGTGGCGCATCATCCAGAAATTCATCAGGAAGCCTGAGACATTCCCCGAGCTGACACTTGACGAGGAACCGACCATCCGCAAGTATCCGGGACATCTCGGATTCTGATTTCTCCGCTCGGGCCAGTACATGAAGTGCGGCTCGCGGCCATCTGCGATATCTGTAGCACCTGTCTATCTGCAGCACCTGTCGCGGGATTCTCGCGTATCAGGGTTCGACACACCGGGTAACAGCAGCATCGTTGATATTCCGCGGTGCATACGACTGGAAACAACCAGCGAGCACCCAACATTGCAGCCCGGCTACGGCGTCATAAAACCCCAGAATTTGAGGCGTGTCTGAGAATTTGACACCGTGGTACAACTGTGTATCATGTCAAGTAATGGTACACAGTTGCACCAGGTAGTTACCGACATGATTCCAAGGAGCAGCGATGTGAGGATCCGCTAGGTTGATACAACGATGTATCAGACAGACACTGGCAATCAAATCGCCAATGGCACTGCCGAATCCATCGTCCATCAACCATCGCCGGGCTGTCATCCTCCCGGCACACGGCAGATCACCACACGCCCATCCCCGAATCACTGACCGTCAGCCCAACACGCCGGCGGCCCGGCTGCCAAACGAGACATCGTACGTCCCGCCAGACAGCGTTCCAGCAACAACCACATCAGAAGAAACAGACAGAGCAGTCAGAGGAAACATCATGAACAACACGCAGAAAGCCCTGGCGGCACTCACCGCAGCAGCAACCATCATCGGTCTCGCAGCCTGCGGAGGCGGCGACAGCTCCGCAAACAAAGGCGGCACCGGGGACGCAAGCAAGGCGAGCCTCGTCTTCTGGGGCTGGGATACCGGCCACACCATGACCAGCCTCATCAAGGACTTCCAGAAGGAAAACCCTGGAATCACCGTCAAATTCAACAATACCGGCACCGCCTCCGACACCCAGACCGCACTGAGCAACGCCATCGCCGCCGGCAAGGGCGCCCCTGACGTGGTCATGCTCGAAGACCCGACCGTCACCCAGTTCGCCGTCACCGGCGACCTAGCGGATCTCAGCCAGTTCGGCGCCACCAAGCTCGCCGACGACTTCACCGCAGGACCTTGGAACAAACTCCAGTACAACAACAAGCCGTACGCCTTGCCCATCGATTCCGGCCCGGAAATGTTCTTCTACAATGACGCGGTCTTCAAGAAGGCGGGCGTCGACGGAACCAAGATCAAGACGTGGGACGACTATTACGAGGCCGCCAAGAAAGTCAAGGCCATCGGCTCGTACATGACCAACAACTCGGGCTCCTCCATGGAATACCAGCCGTTCACCGCGCAAGCCTGGCAGGCGGGCGCCCAGCCGTGGAAGGTCAGCGGGGAGAACATCACCATCAGCATGACCAAAGACGCCGGCATGAAGAAGTACATCGCCTTCCAGCAAAAGCTCATCGACGAGGACCTTATCGACACGAAGACCGCCAACTGGTCCGACAGCTGGAACCGCGAGCTCAACGACGGCACCATCGCGTCGCTGACCATCGGCGGCTGGATGCCAATCAACCTCATGAACGGCGCCCCCGACCAGGCCGGTAACTGGCGGGTCGCCCCGATGCCGCAATGGACTGACGGTGAGAAGGCCGCAGCCGAGGACGGTGGTTCCGCCCTCGCGGTCGTCAGCCAGTCCAAGCAGCAGGCCGCTGCCTACAAGTTCGCCGAGTACCTCACCCACGGCAAGGGCGCGCAGACCATGGCCGACACCGGCACCTTCCCCGCCCTCAAGAGCATCCTGAGTTCGAAGGACTTCACCGATCCGAACACCGAAGCGAACAAGAAGGTCAACGCGTACTTCGGCGGACAGAACGTCAACGAGGTCCTTGCTGAATCCGCCCAGCGCAAGGTATCCAAGTTCTCCTACCTGCCGTACAACCCGTTCGCGCAGTCCAGCTTCGGCGACCAGATCTCCAAGGCGTACAGCAAGGAGATCACCCTCGAGCAGGCCTTCGCCAACTACGGCAAGGCGCTCACCGACCACGGCAACCAGCAGGGCTACACCGTGACCGACAAGGGCTGACACCCGACCGATACCAGACCTGCCCCGGCGGCAGCCGCACAGCCGCATACGAGAGGCGGGAACAGCTCACAGCAGTCCCGCCTCTCGTCTTCTGCACGCGACACCGTCTTCCAAACCGTTCGCAACACACGGAATCACACGGCATCCCAAACCAAACGCAACGACGCGTGACTCGGGAGCCGCATCAATACAAGAAGAAGGAAATCATGACCCAAGCAGCAGCAACCGCAGCCGTAACCGCCCCGGCACAGCAATCCGCGAACGATGCACCGGTCAACAAGCACAAGGCCGATTGGCGCGGATGGAAATTCATGTGGCCGTTCGCCGCGGTATTCATCTTCGTATTCATCATCCCCATCCTGTACGCCATCTACATCAGCTTCTTCCAAAAGCGCATGATCGGCGGCACAAAATTCGTCGGATTCGCCAACTACATCCGCCTGTTCCATGACCAGCAGTTCTGGAGCGCGGTCGGCCGCGTGGCGCTGTTCACCGTCATCCAGGTGCCAATCATGCTGTTCCTCGCGGCAGCCATGGCCTTGGCCCTCGACTCGATGAAACTGCACGGCACGAAATTCTTCCGCATTTCGACCTTCCTGCCCTACGCGGTCCCCGCAGTCGTCTCCACCCTGATCTGGGGCTTCATGTACGGGGCGAAATACGGTCTCGTCGGCTCCTTCAACAGCACCTTCGGCACCCATCTCGACCTGCTCGCCCCGAACGTACTGCTCGCCTCCATCGGCAACGTCGTGACCTGGGAATTCACCGGTTACAACATGCTGATTTTCTACAGCTCGCTGTCCACCATCCCCCACGCCTTGTATGAAGCGGCATCGATTGACGGCGCAAGCGAATGGCAGACCATCAAATCCATCAAACTGCCGGAACTGAAAAGCAGCCTCGCCATCACCGTGATCTTCTCGATCATCGGCTCCTTCCAGCTGTTCAACGAGCCGTCCATCATGCAGAACATGGTGCCCGGCAACGCCATCAACACGTACTACACGCCCAACATGTACGCCTACAACCTCAGCTTCGCCGGCGGGCAAAGCAACTATGCGGCGGCGCTCGCGATCACGATGGCTGTCATCACCATGGTCATCGCCTACGTCGTCCAGCTCAAGAGCATGAAGGAACAGATGAAGTGATGCCGCCTGTCCGCGCCCGGCAACGCAGCCGCAGCACGGACCCGCGCCGGCCTGCACTCATCCAAACAACGAAAAGGACCCATCATGAGTAACACAGCTTCAGTCAGCACCGTCAGCACATCGATCCAGCATCAACCGCAACCAGCCATGACCGCACGACAAGCCGAACGCGCCGCAAGGCAAGCGGAAAAGGCCCGCCAGCGCAGAGTAGCCAAAGACGAAGCCGCAGAACGCAAGCGCGCTGCAAAAGCGGGCTTCGCCAACGTGGCCAACCCGCGCCGAAGCACCCTGCTGACCCTCGTCTGCGGCATCTTCGCCGTCTACTGCCTGTTCCCCTTCGTCTACCTCGCCATCAACGCGACCAAGACGCAATCCGACTTCACCTCGACATTCGGCCTCGGATTCGGCCACACCTTCGCCCTGTGGGACAACATCAGAACCGTCTTCACTTACGACGGCGGAATCTTCGGACGCTGGCTGCTCAACACCCTGCTGTATGTGATTGCAGGCGCAGGCGGCGCGACCCTGCTAGCCATCATGGGCGGCTACGCGCTCGCGAAATTCCGGTTCCCCGGGCGCAAAGCCGTATTCGCCGTGATCATCGGCGCGATCTCCGTACCCGGCATCGCACTGGCGGTCCCCCAATTCCTGCTGTTCGCCCAGCTCAACCTCACCAACACGCCTTGGGCGATGATCATCCCCTCGCTTATCAGCCCCTTCGGCCTGTACCTCATGTGGATTTTCAGTGAGCAGGCCGTACCGACCGAACTGCTTGAAGCCGCACGCGTCGACGGCGCCTCCGAGCTGCGCACCTTCTTCCAGGTGTCCTTGCCCCTGCTGTCGCCCGGCATTGTGACCACCTCGCTGTTCACCATCGTCGCCACGTGGAATAACTACTTCCTGCCGCTGATCATGCTCAAGGATTCCAACTGGTACCCGCTGACCATCGGTCTCAACCAGTGGAAGGACCAAGCATCCACCGCGGGCGGGCAGGCGATCCAGAACCTCGTGATCACCGGGTCGCTGATAACCATCATCCCGCTGGTCATCGCGTTCCTGTGCTTGCAGAAGTACTGGCAGTCCGGACTTGCGGCGGGCGCAGTCAAGGAATAGACGACCGGCCCAGCCAGCGATACCGCAAAACCTGCGACACCAGTAAAACCCGCACAATCAGCACAATCACCAAGGCTGGGGCGCAGCCCAGACCACCGCACCCCAGCCGACCCATCGCACAGCACAGCATCGGAGCGTGATCATATGCGACGCACTTTCCAATGGCCAGCAGTACTCAGCCCAGCCTCGCATGATAGCGAAACCAAGCAAAGCGAGCACCCCTCCGCAAGCACGACAACAGCACACCGGCGCAACCGCATCATCTTCGGCGGCGACTACAACCCCGACCAATGGCCGCAATCCGTGTGGGACGACGACATCAGGCTGATGCGTGAAGCGGGCGTCAACACCGTCGCTCTGGCAATTTTCAGCTGGGACCGCATCCAGCCGGAAGAACACCGTTGGGATTTCGATTGGCTCGACCTGATCATCGACAAGCTCGGGCACGCCGGCATCGCCGTCGACCTCGCCTCCGCGACCGCCACCGCCCCTCTGTGGCTGTACGAAACCCATCCGGAAGTCCTGCCGCGAGACAAATACGGGCATGTGGTAGGCCCCGGCGCCCGACAGTCCTGGAGCCCCAACAGCCCGGTGTTCCGCGAATACGCGCTCACCATGTGCCGCAAACTCGCCGAACGCTACGGCCGCAACCCCTACGTCGTCTCCTGGCATATGGGCAACGAGTACGGCTGGAACAACCGCGAGGACTACTCCGATGACGCCCAGCACGCCTTCCGCGACTGGTGCCGGCGTACATACGGCTCAATCGATGCGCTGAACGCCGCATGGGGCACCACGTTCTGGGGACAGGAAATCCACGATTTCGACCAGGTGCTCATCCCGCGTTACATGGGCGCGGACGCGATGGTCAATCCGGGGCAGCAACTCGATTTCGAACGGTTCGGCAATGACGCGCTCCTCGACTTCTACAAGGCTGAGCGCGACGCCATCGCGCAAATTTGCCCAGACAAGCCGTTCACCACGAATTTCATGATTTCCACCGACCAATGCCCCATGGATTACGCGCAATGGGCACACGAAGTGGATTTCGTGGCCAACGATCATTACTTCCATGAAGGAGCCCTGCACCTGGACGAGTTGAGTTGTTCGGATGCGCTCGTCGACTCGCTGGCCCTCAACCGCCCATGGTATGTGATGGAGCATTCCACTTCGGCAGTCCAATGGAAACCGCTCAACGCGCGCAAACGCAAGGGCGAGCTCACCCGCGACGCGCTCGCGCACATCGCCATGGGTGCCGATGCCATCAACTTCTTCCAATGGCGTGCCTCGGCCTTTGGCGCCGAAGCCTTCCATTCGGCCATGCTTCCCCACGCGGGCGAAGACACCGCGCTCTTCCGGGAGGTCTGCACACTCGGACGCACCCTGGAGCAGCTCGCGAACGCCGGTCTGGCCGGCAGCAGACTGCAACGCGGCGACACCGCCATCCTCTTCGACGCACAATCGCAGTGGGCGACGCGCTCACAAACCCTGCCGAGCCGCAAACTCGACCATTGGCATGACGTTCGTGACTGGTATCAGGCGTTCCTCAACACCGGGATGCGCGCCGACGTGGTGCCGCTGGCATACGACTGGAGCGGGTACCACACCATCGTGCTGCCCACTGTCTTGATGCTCAGCGATGCCGACACCCGCAGAATCGTTGATTTCGCACAAGCCGGCGGCACAGTGGTCGTCGGGTATGCCACCGGGCTGGTGGACGAGCACTTCCACGTCGGGCTGGGCGGATACCCAGGGGCCGGTCAGGGATTGTTGCGTTCCATGCTGGGGATTCGCGGTGAGGAGTTCAACATCATCGGGCCCCAAGCCGACGGGGATGCCGACGCGATCGCATTGACGGCGACCGGGGCGGTTTCCGACCCCACCAACAGCCACACCACCGCGACGAGCAGACTGTGGCAGAACGTCATCAGTATCACCGACCCGCATGCGCAAATACTTGCCATCTATCACGGCAACGCCGCCGACGATTGGGATCTGGACGGCGTACCGGCAATCACCCGCAACCGGGCCGGCAAAGGTATCGCGTATTTTCTGGGATGCGACCTTGGCGTCAACGACCTCACGACGTTCATTCGTCTCAACCTCGATGCAACGAATACGCACCCCAATCCGGACGTGCTTCACACCGTGCGTACCAGCGACACCGCTACCTTCGACTTCTACTTCGCCCGCGGCAAGCAGGGCGCGGAAATCAGCCAGGCATCGGGCGAACCGCTCGTCATATTCCGCGGCTCACCCGGCTCCGGCACCGGCTCATACACATTGCAACGCAACGGCGTGCTCATCACCATGAGAAACCTTACGACACCATGCGCCGATGAATAGCGCCGAAATCGGGAACACGCCCTGATTTTGGGATAGAATCAGACGAAAACGGAGGCGATATGAGCGAATCAACACAGGGCAAGAAACGCGCCACCCTGCGCGAAGTGGCCGAAGAAGCCGGCGTCTCGCTGAAAACCGCCTCCAACGTCATCAACCATTCGGGACGCATGTCCGACGCCACGCGAGAAAAAGTCCAGAACGTCATCGACAAGCTCGGCTACCGCGTGAATGTCGCCGCACGCAATCTCAACCGCGGCCACACCGGGGTCATCACACTCGCCGTTCCCAGCCTGACCCCGCCGTATCTGTCAGAACTCGCCAATAAGGTCATCGACGCGGCTCGAGCCCGGGGATATTCCGTGTACGTGATCACCTATGCCGAAGACCCTGCAGCCGGCGTGCGCTCACTCCTCGCCAATTTCAACACCACCGTCTCCGACGGGATGATCCTGTCCGTTTCGGAAGCCGATGATTTGACCGAAGACGATCTTGACGTGGAATATCCCCTCGTCTGCCTCGGTGCCCGCTCCACCCACGGGAAAGCCGACCATGTCACCACCGACGACGTGCAGGCCGCCAGGCAGGCCGCCGGATTCCTGATCGACCACGGTTCAAGCAAACTTGCCGTAATCGGCGCTCGCAACGGGTCCAAGGATCCGACGCTCGCATTGGAAGCGACGGAAGGCAACGCCCAGTTGCGGTTGCGCGGCGTACTTGAGGAATGCGCGGAGCGCGGGCTATCGCTCGACCCGCATCTGATCGGCGACACCGGCAACGACTGGTCGATTGGGTCGGGGGCGCGTATGGCACAGCACCTCATCGACACCGGCATCCCGTTTGACGGAATCGTTGCGTTCAACGACCAGCTGGCGATGGGCGCGCTGTTCACGCTCGCCTCCAACGGTATCGCCGTCCCCAGTGGCGTGCAGGTCATCGGGTTCGACAATATCGACGAAGCCGCGTATTTCCAGCCGCCGCTAACCACTATGGATTCGATGATCGACTGGATTGCGCCCACATCCGTCGAGCGGATTCTCGAGCGAATCAGTCACGACAAGCCAATCAAACCGAAGGACATCGTGCGCGCGACCCGGGTGATCCGCCGGGCGACCACCCGGGAGTAGGGGCATCGGGCCAGGATGGCGAGCGCCCAGTGGTGTGGCGGCTATGAGAAACGACCCGCGCCACCAGTAACGCGTCTGGGCGGCGGGCTGGCGGATTGACGGGGACGGGAAACGCCCCTGCCACATCACCGTACAAACAGCACGGCGAAATACACCAGCGTGACCACGATGCCGCCAATCAGACCGCCCAGATGGGCCCACATGTTGATTTCCTTATTCGTCAGGCCAGGCGCAATGCACAACGCCACATTGAGCAGCACCGCCTTGAAGTCAAGGAACTGGTTGAGCCCGGGGACGAACAGCATTGCCACATAGACGCCCAGCAGGCCGCAGATTGCGCCGGAAGCCCCTGCGGACACCACATAGTATTCGCCGCGGGATTTCTGGACCCGCCATGTCAGCAGGTTGCCGCACAATCCGGAGACGAAATACACCACCAGCATGAACAGGGACCCACCCAGCAGGCTCGAGCCGAATATTCGTTCAACCAGCACACCAAGATTGAACAGGGACAGCATATTGCACGCCAAGTGGGTGATGCCGAAATGCACGAACATCGATGTGATCATGCGCCACCATTGGCCATGTTCGAGGTCCCAGACCGTCATCGCGCCGAACCGGCGGGCGACGTCGATATTCGTGCTGCCGCCGGAGACGGTTTCGATGATGAACACGATGACGTTGATTGCAATCAGAACGAATGTCGCCGGGGCGATGGTCGCCGCCGTCTGGGCAATGGTGTCCATCATGGGCCTCCTTCTCTACGCGTTTCACCGCAACGGTCCGTCATCGGGTGGTGCACCGCCCGTGCCGTGCCCTCGGATTTCAGGGGCCGCAGGCATTTTCCAGCTGCGGATACCCCGGTTGCGGATACCTCGACTGTACCGCCGGGCGGGGTCAAGGAACGGGCGGTTTGAGCCAGTGCACCCAGGCAACGTCCGGACTCAAATTACAGCAGAAGCACTGCGATCATGCCGCCGCGAACTTCCCGACGCGGGAGTACAGTGTCTTGCACATCGACGCTTGGTACGCAGGCCGCCCGTGCCTGTATCGTCAACGCGAACGGGGATCGCCCAAGGTCCAAGGAAGGAGGACACCATGAACCGCCCGGTCATCTACACCGATTTCGATGGCGTCCTCAACGCCTTCCCTGACAGCAAGATTCAGCGTCGCGGCGGTGTCGGCCACACCGGGTGGCTCAAGCCCGACGACCCACGCGCGTCCCTGTACAGCCGGGACCGCGCGTTCCCTCTGACCGGCAATCTTGTGGTCGAGGTGACGCCCGGCAGATACCGTCTCCGTTGGTCGCGCGAACTGGCTGACGGGCTTCACAAGCTCGCCGTCGCGGGCATGGTCGAACTGGCCTGGCTGACCACCTGGCAACCGTATTGCGTCAACACCCTCGACCCGGCACTCGGTTGGAATCCGGACATTGTACATACCGTACGCTGGTACGATCCCGTCACCAATCAGGGACGATTCTCCGGCAAACTCGACACGATATTCTCCCGCCTGCGCTTCGAGACCTACCAGGAAGACCCGTCGCCAATCATTTGGATTGATGACGAGGAATGCTACCCTGCGCGAGCCAAGTACATCGAAACGTGGAAGCCGGCGGCGCCCCTGCTGATGATCCGTCCGGACGAGCGCATCGGCATCTCACGCCGGCAGTGGCTGATTATCCAAGATTTTGTCCACCATCCGGATGAGTATCCGCCCGTCACCCTTGACGAGGAACCGACCATCCGCGCCCATGCCATGCATCACGGGTTATGAGCCCGACTTCCGCCGGCCTCGCCACACCAGATATCCGATTCCCCCGCCGATGGCAAGACCGCCGGCAGCGAGCGCAATCCAGCACCACACCCGCGTCGTCGGCCCCGCATGCGATGTGCGCCCCCGATCGGCCTCCGCCGTAGCGTTCGGCACACGCACCCCGGAGACCAACAGCCGATGCGTATTGACGCCATACGGCGTGCAGGTCATTAGGGTCACCCGATCCTCGGTGCCGGAAATCCGCAATATCGCGGTGTCCTCCGGCTTGATCACCGTCACCCGGTCAACGCGGTACGTCATCGTCATGCCAAGCACCGTCAGGGAAAAGCGGTCGCCGACAGCCATCTCATCGAGCCGGGTGAACATGGACGCCCCGGCAAGCCCGCGATGTGCGGTAATTACTGCATGAGTCGACGCGCCACCCACCGGCAGGCTTGTTCCCATCAAATGCCCGGCCCCCGCGGACAACACGTCCGACGATGTACCGCGTCTGATGGGCAAATGGACCCCTATCGACGGAATCGAAATGGTGCCCATCACCCCATCCGGAGTTTCGAGCGCCGACCGATACGCTTCGGCGGCTTGGCTGTCTGGGGCAACGCCAAGTGTCGGCTGCCCGCTTGCCGCCAGCCAACGGTTGTACGCCTGCGCTTGGGCGAGCGCCCGGTCGCGTTTTGTGCTCGGCCACGCCGCCACGGCGCGTTCATGATCGTCCGCGATTGCGGCGAGGCGTCCCGTTGACCATGCGCGCACAATCGGCGGAAGCAGAATCAGAACGATTGCCGCGGCAAGAAGCACAGCAGCCACGACCCTCATGGCGATGATTCGCCGTTTCACCGGCAAGCCCCGCATGTGCAGGCCGCCCGCATGGCTTCGATGGTCCGCTCGAGTTCCACGATTCGCCGGATCTGCTGGGAGATGAGCACGTCACGCAGATCCTCCGATTGCCGCCTGTCCGGCCGTGATTGCCGGTCGGCGGCCGCACGGGGGTTCACGGCCGAATTCGAATTGCGGGCAACGCCCATGGCTGATGTCGCCGCCGCTGAAACCATCCGCGTCGAGGGCGAAGCGGATATGGCGGATGCGGCTGGCGAGACCGGCACACCGGACGCGGCATACGCACCAGGCGCCGCCGGAGGAGCCGATGCCGCTGCCCTTCTCCCACCGATGCCGGCACCCGTCCGCATATGTGTCTGCGCTTGACGCCAACGGTCGAGATCCCGCTCGTACGCCTGATCTTCAGCAAGCTGTTCAGGCGTCTCCTCCGTGCCGATGTTGCGCCACCGGGCGATGCACCGCTCAATGCGCTTGTATCCGATCAAGGCGGAGTCCAAGCCAGCTTCGCGGAAAATCCGCGCTGGCGACTTGCCCTGCCGATATTGGCGCATGCAGACGCGCTTGAACGCTTCCGTATACCGTATTCTGCCTGCACTGACCGCGACTACTGCCGGAAGGGATCGCAGATATCGCAGCTCTTCCGCGGTGAATGTGCCGTCCGGCAGGTCCAGCCGTTGTCGAGCACGGCTGAGTTGTCGCAAAACCAGCAGGCGATGTGGCGCTGTTCGCGTCATCGTCGTCTCCTTTTGTTCACGTTGGTAACGGTGTTCATTTCCGGTTCGGCGCCGGCCGGCTTCCCCCGCCAGCCGGCAACCGCCCCGGAACGGCATTGGGGCAGCATAGTACCTGATGAAGCCTGAATATATGCCCCGGGCGTACATCCGAACAGCACACCGTGTGCGATTGTGTTCGATTGCACGGCCTCGGCAGCTTCGTCGGCTTGGGCCGCCCCGCACGCCGTTACATGCGTCGTTCCATCCTGCGGACGATGGCGAGCGAGACGCCTGCCAGCGCCAGAAGCACCGCCGCCGAACCCGCAATCAGCATGCCGCCTGCCGCACCGGTCAACGGCAGTTCGGTCAACGATTTGACGTTGCGCACCCGGATGGCGCCGTCCTTGTCCACAGTGACCAAATCATACGGGTCGAGTCCGGTGTCGCTGAAGGTGACGACCGTACGCCGGTCTGTGACATCGTAGGTGAGCGTCACTTTGAACGAACCGGTCACCTGCGCGGCCCCGTCCGCGACACGGGTCTCACGCACGGTGTACGTGCCGTCCTCCAATCCGGAGAAGGTGACCCGGCCATGCTCATCGACATCCGCCGCATAATCCTTGTTGTGCATCTGCACCGGCTCGCTGTTGTCCGCATCATATAGCGTGAAGCGCGCACCGGTCACCGTGGAGCCGTCCGCGAAATACTTCTCGAATTGGAAGGTGTTGGTGTACACGTTCACTGTGGTGGATTTCCCGGATGCCACGCCGCCTACGGTCACTTGGGCGCAGTTACCGGCCACCTGGTCGTCAGCGGCATGGTCGTTCACGGTGGCCTTGTAGGTGACGGTGAACGCTTCTCCCGCGGCGCTTTGCATGGTGTCCAGCACGCTGCGGGCGATGGTGACGGTGAAGGTCGGGGCGGACCCGTCCTCCACACCCTTGCCATCAACGGATTGCTCCGCCGGATCGACGGTGTAGTCGGCGGCCGGAAGGGCGGTGCCGTTCTTGCCGTATGTCACGGTGATATTGCTTTTCGAGGTGTCGATGCTCAACCCGCGGCTCGCGTAATCCTCGAACACGTAGGTGAAATCATCGCCCTTGCCGGTCGTCGACGGGACGGTTCCGGTGATGTGGTAGGTTAGCTCGTCGCCCACCCGAACAGTGCCCTGTTGGTCGCCGGTCACGGTTTTCGTCGGTGGGGTGCGATACGCCTCGTTTTTCACGATGACGCTGCCGTCGGTCTTGAAGATATCGTGCTTCGTGCCGACCAGCATGGTCAGCGAGCGCACGGATGCGGGCATGTCCGTGACGCCGTCCGGCAGTTTCTCGGTGACATCGACGATCGCGTACAGTCCACCTTGCAGCCCAGTGATAGTCAAGGGGTCTTGCGTTGCAGTGTATTGTGCGCCATTTGTCTTGACATAATCGGCGAGCGCATCGGCGAACAGACGCGAACTCGCATCTGCGGCCCACGGGAAGGTGGTGCTCTGGTCGATTGGGGTGCCGCTGACGGCCTGCGCCCACATGAGCGGGTCGACGCCTTCGGGCGCTTCCTGTTGCAGCGCCGCTTTGATGGCCTGGCGGACCGCGGAGTCGGCTTGGCTTACGGTGGTCAGTTCGGCGGAATCGTCACCGTTGAATGTGGCGATAGGCGCGACAGCGAAGGTATGGCCGATGATTTCGCCTCGCGTACCGGCTTGGATGATAATCGATTTGTCGTTTTCCGCCGCAGCAGCCGGACTCGGGGCGAGCGCCGCCGTACCGAGCCCGATGATGCCGAGCAACGCCACGCCCGCCGCTGCAATCGAGCGGATCGGCGATGGCTTGTCTCCCCACGGCGATGACGGATGGCTTGTTCTGGACGAGGCCCTGTTCCAGGCCTGCGAAACGATATGTATCAGGGATGTCATGATTCCTCCTCCTGCGGTGTGTTGCTGGTCACGGTGGGCGTGAACTTGAATATGGTCTGGGCTACAGCGGTGCGAATCCGTGCTGCGGCGGTGAGCGCGGGTCGCCGGATTGGCGTTCCCGACCGGCGTGGAACGCATGGTTCTCATACATTCGGCTCTTTGGAGCCATCCGACTCAGCGCACTGAGCACACTCGCCGGGTGAATCGGACAAATCTGGCGTATCGGACGAATCTGGTTCATCGGACGTCCCTTTCGACGACACGCCTGCGGGAACGCCTCAGAATCCACACGCCTGTTCCGGCGAGCGACAATCCGACGGCAAATGTCAGCCACGGACGGTCCAGATGGATACCGGAGGCGCCGGTGAGCGGAATCTGGTCGGCGAGAGCGGGGGCCGCGGTGTTGACTATCGTGCAGGTGGCGTGTATACCGGGCGCGATTGCCACATCGCCTTCGGATGAGACGCTGAGCGGGTTGCCTGACGCATCAGCGCATGCCCAGCTGCCGGATTCATACCGCGCGTAATTCTGGTACGGTTCGCCATCTACGGTGTAGTCGTCGTTGTGTGTTTCAGCCAGACGGTAGGTTCCCGGTTCGACCATCTTCGCGGGCAACGCAGCGGTATGCTCGTCCTCGCGTTCGGATGGCGCGGCCGGGCTGATTCCGCTCCCGCTTGCCGCGTCCCCAGATGATGCTCCCGGTTGTGGGGCGGAGGCGGAGACCAACGATGCCGACAGATTCCAGGCGGCCGGCTGCGCGGGAGTGTACGCGGTCGCGTGGGTGTTATCCACGGTTTTTACGAGCGTCAGACTCGGCGCGGCGACCTGTACGACCGGCCTCGCGTATGCCGCGGTCAGTTCGTCGGACACGCTTTCCTCGCTGCTATCCCCGCTGACGGTGAGCGTGACGGTCTTGTAGCGCAACAGTGCCGAACCTTCCGCATTCGAGAAGAATCCGGGCTGCCCGGAGCTTGTGGCGTTTCCGGGAGCATCGGTCAGTTCGTCTCCGGTGTCCGGGTACTCGCCTATTTCAATGAAACTCCGGTATGCCGCCGCGGTCGGCGTGATGTCAATGGATACGCGGTAGGTGGTTTCCGGGTCCAAGGTCTTACCGTCGGGCATGCGCAAGGTCAGGGTCCCCGTCGCCTGGTCGAAGGCGGCAACCATGCCGTCGGTGGATACCGCCGAGCCGTCCGCCTTGCTGGCGCTGATCTGCGGGGTGACCACCGCGTGGGCATCAGTGGCGGACGACCCGTCGTCGTCCAACGCGACCACCCATGAGGACAGGGTGTCGCTGATACTTACGTCACGGTACCGGATGGTCGATGTGATGATCATCGCGATATCGTCGAAGGCATCCGCAAGACTGTCCGGATCCGTGCCCGAATAATGGACACCGTTGGCCGCAGTCGCCAACGCCGCCATATTCGTCTCCGCCGCTTTGCCGGCACTCACCGTGAACAGCGCCGTCCCGGTCGCACGCTTGTTGGCCTCCGCGACGGCCGCATCGAAGCAGCGGCCGTCGGGATCGGAGCTGCCGTTGCCGTAGACGCCGTACCGGTTGTTCCAGTCATCGCCGCCCATGACAGACGTGCGGAAGGTCGGCGAGCCGTCTGAAAGCATAACGATATATCGGCAATCGGCAGTACTGCCGTTCAGCAAACTGTTCGCGGCATGCATGCCGGCCTCCCAGTTCGTGCCACCGCCGGCGGACGATGACGCATCCAGCCCTTCAAGCGCCGTGGACAGCGCGGCCGCGTCACCGGTCCATTGGCTGCCATTCATGGGAACGATGCTTGCGTTGGTATCAAAATCAACCAACGCGATGCGTACATTGCCGCCGGTTGACGGGTCGAGTAGCGTCGTGGCGAGCCGTTGCGCCGCCTGCGTAACCACCTGCCATCGGGTCAGGCACGTGCTTGGCCAGTGGCAGTCAGGATCCTCATGCTCCGCCATACTGCCCGAGGAGTCCAGCACAAGAACCACGTCGGCGCTTTTATGGTCGACGCTGCCGCTGGTGCTCTCTGCACCGGTAACGCTCAATGTGAGCCGATACCGCGCATCGTCGAGGCGTTCGATGGTTTTTGTATGCTCCGGTTCAGGAAGTTGCGCAGTTGCGCGGTCTGCCGCGGGGCGTGCCGTCGGTTGCGGACCAGCCTGTTGGGAATCGGCCTGCGCTGAGCTTGTTTGCGCCGAACTGACTATCGCCGATTCGGCCTGTGCCGAGCCGGCCTGTGCCAATCCAGACTGTGCCAATCCAGACTGTGCCAGCCCAGCCTGTTCAGCGGCATTCACGGACGCTTCACCCGGCAGCGCACAAACCGCCATTGCGAACAAGGTCAACGCACATATCGCGAATGCGCAGATGGCCCGATACCGATAACCGGTACGCCGACAACGCTTCGCGACTCCCGTCGTACCTCCATCCCGTCGTCGTGTCATGGCTCCTCGCTTTTCCTCCTCAGACGCGGCTTCCATGCCGGAGACCGCCTGTTCAGTGGTCGATAGCGGCAGTGTAAAATCCGCGCCACGCTGCGCGGAACCCCCATATTCACCCCGAATCACGGGGACGGGGAGACTTCTCCCCCGTTAAACTTGTCCACCGGCACGGTTCAGGCGACTTGCAATACTCCCCCTTCCACCCTTCGTTTTTCGCGATTTCTCCCCTATCTCACGTATTTGTCCGAATATTGGACATTCAGCGACGTGGAAGACCTCACGGCAGTCAGGACCCTACCGAAGGCGGGTGTGCGATGACAAACAGAACATGCCGGGACAACGGCGACGCCGGCATCTGCGCCCGCAACGCCCATGGCCGCACAACGCCACATTCCCCATCAATTTGATCATGGACGGCAACCGAAGACGACACGCACGGCTGCAACGCAACACCGAAATCATCGATCAGAACGGACGGAAAAATCCCTCTCTCCCGATACCAGTGGCACGACATCGATATCGACATGCTCAACACGGCTCCAGCGCGGCCCCGCTTCCACCGCACTCTCGAAACGTTCCAGGTCAATCCCCTCGCCTTGAGCCTCAAGCTCGACCGAGCCGTCCATACGATTGCGCACCCAGCCGGTCAGCCCGTACCGACGCGCTGCCATCACCGTGAAATAGCGGAATCCCACGCCTTGCACCATGCCGGTGACCAGCATATGCACACGTGAGTGCGATGCGGGCCTGTCCGTCTGCGACGCCATACCGAACCGACCTGGAATCAGATGAACGCGCGCGGGCCGAAAATCGCGGTTCCCACGCGCACGATGGTTGACCCTTCGGCGATGGCGAGCGCCATATCGTTCGTCATGCCCATCGACAGTTCGTGGCAGTGCATGGTGCCGGGCGTGCCGGCCTGAAGAATCCGGTCACGCGTCTCGCGCAAGTGGGAGAAGCCACGGCGAATCACCGCTTCGTCGTCCACGTGGGCGCCGATAGTCATGAGGCCTTGCAAATCAAGACCTTCGAGCGCTCCGATCTGTTGGGCGAGATCGACGGCCTGAGCCGGGTCACACCCCGACTTCGATTCTTCACCGGACTCGTTGACTTCCAGCAGCACGCCGGCGGTGATGCCGCGCGCGACGGCGCGACGGGCGATTTTCTGCGCCAAATCAAGGGAATCTACGGATTCGATGGTTTCGACCACCGGCAGCACCTTGCCGATTTTGTTGCTTTGCAACTGGCCGATGAGATGGAAGGGGATGTGATGTTCCGGATTGTCGTCATGCACATCGTCCTCACCGACGGCAGCGCCCAGCGAAAAACCGCGCGCGGCGCACTGTCGGGCAAGTCCTTCGGCCTTGGCGATGACCTCCTGCGGGCGGTTCTCACCGATCATACGGACGCCCGCATCGATGGCGGCCATGATCTCGCCGACATCACGCGTTTTCGTGGCGGCGAGCAGCCTGACCGAACCCGGCTCTCTGCCGGCCTCCATCTCCGCCTGGGCGATGCGGTCCAGCACGCGATGCACGCCGTCCGCAATCTGTTGCGCCCGGCCCTCGTCAATGGTCTCGTTCGCCAGATCCTTGTGATCCATATACGCTGTCATGCATGCCTCACATCCGCCCGCGGACACGGCTCGCCCCCGCAGGTTGTCCTGTTTTCCTGGTCCTCATCGTAGTAGGTCTTGTGTATCGCAACGATGATCGT
>NZ_JBJEIH010000018.1:26686-31133 GCF_051876855.1 Bifidobacterium sp. | reverse complement strand
CGCACAATCTGGGTGACGCCCATATCGAAATCATCGATACTGACGACGAACTGATACGCGAACAGCCCGTCAGAACGCCGGATGACGACATCGCCGACCTGCCGCCCCAAATCGATGCGTTGCGGCCCGAACACCTCATCGCCGAAAACGATCGTGCCCACGGGATTGGCTCGCCCAGGCACCGCAATACGCCAGGAATGGCGGTCGCCGCGGTTGATACGGGTATTGCGCTCGGCGGCAGACAAGCGACGGCACGTTCCCGGGTAGATGATGAAGCCGTCGCCCTCGTTCGGGGCGGATGCGGCGCGAATGTCAGCGCGCGAGCAGAAACACGGGTAGATGAGCGGCGATTCCTCGTGCGGCTCTCCGTTCGAGTCTGGGCACCCGTCCGCAGGGACGGTTGGCTGCAAGATATCCTGCGTCAGGATATCGTCCAGCGTCATACCACGCAGGGCATCAAGTATCTGTCGATATCTGTCAAGTCTTGATGACTGATAGACCGGGTAGCCGTCCCAATCCAGCCCAAGCCAGTGGAGGTCATCCATGATCCACCGGTCAGCATCCCGCACCACGCGCGGGGCGTCGATATCCTCGATCCGCAAGATCAGTTTCCCGCCGCGGGACCGCACGCCCAGCCAAGCGGCGAGCGCCGCATACGCATTGCCGATATGCATGCGTCCGGTCGGCGATGGTGCCAGGCGCCCGATAACCGCTGAATGTTCCACGCTTGCAGTCTATCCGCCCGTGTATCCGGCCGTGTATCCGGCCGTGCAGCCTTTGCCGCCCGATCTGTCGCCAGGCCCGCATGGAACGCACGGCACGGCCGGTCCTTTCAATCCATCCAGTGGAACCAGGCGTCGAAAACATGATGCCCGATGTAGCAGTCTTTTTCGTCCTTGCTGGTCAGCAGGGTATCCACTCCCAAGCCATCAGGTAGACGCAAACGGCCGATTTCGGGGGCGAGTATCTGATACCCATAGTTCGCCAGGATCTCGGGGATGCGCTGTCGCGTATCCCATGGCACGGCAGAGACCAAATCATCGGATACCGGAAGGTAGCCACAGCTCCCCTTGCCGTCCAACGCCACCCTCGCCTCTACCACCTTCATCAGCGCGGCCAACGGGGCGATTCTGCATACCACCACAGATGCGTACCGGGTCACCTGGTATCCGTCACGAATCTCAGGCTCCGCGCCTCTACGAGCCAGGCGGATTTCGACAAAACTCGCCCAGCCGCCACTGCCATAATCACTATCCTCGATAGAGAACACCGTTGACTCGGGCGTGCGACCCAGTTCGGCGGCAATCCGCCGATAGTCAGGCATGACCCAATCCCCGAAGACTTCCGCGTCTTCGCAAGCCAGTGCAAGAAGGTTGGGATCCGTGACAAAATCCTGGCCACAATCTGCAAGCATCATGGCATCAGCCTACCATGCACGCCAGCATCACATGGAATCTGGAGCGAGAAACAAAAAACCGCAGCCAAAGCTGCGGTTGAAAGTGCCCCCTCGGGGATTCGAACCCCGGACACGCTGATTAAGAGTCAGCTGCTCTAACCAACTGAGCTAAAGGGGCAAGTTGGTTAGTCGATTTCTCGAACCGAGTGATTACTATACTCGTCTCTGATTCGAACGCAACTCATCCACCTCTTCGGCGTGTCGCATTCCTGATAGCCGCGATTGAACCATAATCAAACCGCGACTAAACCGCGACAAAACCGCGATCAATCCGCGGCAACAGCACAATCGAACCACCATGAATCCGCGGTCGAGCAACAGCAAGCCGCGAACGAATCACAAACATCATGTACACCACACGAATCCGGCAACGGTCCGCCGGCATCAGACAGCCAAGACCATGGTTCCCGCTACACTGGCACTCGCGCCGACGTCCGGCGCATCCATCCGCGAACCCTGCCACGGGCCAATCATGTCCGAAGCTGGCAGCGCGACGACCACCGGCCACTACGCGTTGAGGGTCATGCGGCCCATGGAGGCACAGACGCCTTGGCACGCGAATACATTCGTTTCGTCGCGCAAGCGCAAGAAAACCAGAGAACACAAGACACAAAAACGAGAGAGAAGCAGAGCAGTGACTCACTCACTTTTCGTCAAACTGGCCGCCGAATTCGTCGGCACCGCCATCCTTATGGTGTTCGGCAACGGCTCCGTCGCCAACGTCGAACTCAAGAACACCAAAGGCCATCATGCCGGCTGGCTGAACATCGCCATGGGCTACGGCTTCGGCGTGATGTTCCCGGTGCTCATGTTCGGCGCGGTCTCCGGCGCCCACATCAACCCGGCCATGACCATCGCCCAAGCCGTCAACGGCTTGTTCCCATGGAACGAGGTGCTGCCGTATATCATCGCCCAGCTGCTTGGCGCCATTGTCGGCCAGCTCATCGTCTACGTCACCTACTACCCGCATTACCGCGACACCGAAGACGCCGAAGCAATCCTCGGCACCTTCTGCACCACCGATGCCGAAAACGACCGCGTGAACTATTTCCTCAACGAGTTCTTCGGCACCTTCATGCTGGTGATCGGCGCGCTGTGCTGCCTGTCCATGCCGTGGGGCCAGAAGGATCCGGCGGCTGCATCCATCGTCGTCGGTTTCATTGTGTGGGGCTTGGTTACTTCGATGGGCGGCCCGACCGGACCTGGCCTCAACCCGGCCCGCGACCTGATGCCGCGCCTGCTGCACCAGCTGCTGCCGATTCCGCACAAGGGCGGCTCCCGTTGGAGTGAAGCCTGGATTCCGGTGGTCGCGCCGATTCTGGGCGCGATTCTGGGCGCGTTCCTGTTCAAGACGATTTTCGCCTGATTCGTCTGTCGAGCGCACAGCCCGGCGGCGGCACGGCATCTCAATCCGTGCCGCCGCCGGGCTTTCCTGTATCTGGCATTTGAATCCTGACTCGGTGAAAACCTCGCAAACCCGTTCCGCGAGAATCCGGCGATAGGCATACATGGGACTAGACTGAACCCCAACGGTTCCCGCGCGGGGACGGGAAGCCGCACATGGCGTCATCTGGGCGCCGGCAGCGGTTCCGAAGAACAGAAAGGCAAATATGGACGCGGATCTGGTAATCGTCGGCGCAGGCTTGTTCGGCCTGACCGTGGCGCAGCAGGCGGTCGAGAAGCACGGCGCGAAGGTGGAAATCATCGACGTGCGCGATCATATCGGCGGCAACGCATACTCATACATGGACAAGGAAACGGGCGCGGAAATCCACAAGTACGGCGCCCATCTGTTCCACACCTCCAACCCGCGCGTCTGGGAATACGTGAACCGCTTCACCGAGTTCACCAACTACGTCCACCGCGTGTACACCACGCATAACGGCGAGGTGTTCCCGCTGCCGATCAACCTCGGTACCATCAACCAGTTCTTCCACGCGCACTACACGCCGGCCGAAGCCAAGGCACTGATCGCCGAGCAGGCGGGTGAGCTGGCCGGCACCGACCCGGCCAACCTCAACGACAAGGGCATCTCGCTCATCGGCCGCCCGCTGTACGAGGCGTTCATCAAGAACTACACGGCCAAGCAGTGGCAGACCGACCCGAGCGAGCTGCCGGCCGGCATCATCAAGCGCCTGCCCGTGCGTTTCAACTATGACAACCGCTACTTCCGCGACACTTGGGAGGGCTTGCCCAAGGACGGTTACACGGCGTGGATGGAGCGCATGATCGACGATCCGCGTATCCACGTGACCCTGAACACCGATTTCTTCGACGAATCCCAGCCGCTGAACAAGAAGGCGCTTGTCGGCAAGGTGCCAGTCGTCTACACCGGTCCGGTCGACCGGTACTTCGATTACGAGCTCGGCGATCTCAAGTGGCGTACGGTCGATTTCAAGGAAGTCCGCTACGATGAGGGCGACCATTTCGGCTGCCCGGTCATGAACTTCGCGGATTCCGACGTGCCGTACACCCGCGCTATCGAGTTCAAGAACTTCAACCCCGAACGCAAGGACTCCCAGAACCCCGACAAGACGGTGGTCTGGGAGGAGTACAGCCGCTTTGCCACCCGCGAGGATGAGCCGTACTACCCGGTCAACACCGCGGAAGACAAGGCGCTGTACGAGCAGTATGCTGCCAAGGCCGCACAGGAGCCGAAGGTCGTGTTCGGCGGCCGTCTGGGTACGTACAAGTACTACGACATGCACAACGTGATCGACACCGCGCTCACCGCTTACGAGGAGCAGGTGGCGCCGCTGCTCGGCTGAGACCGAGGCGATGGTGATCGCACCGGATCGCACTGAAACAGCCGAAACGCCGGCATGGGATTGCTGATTCCATGCCGGCGTTTGCGTATTGTGCCACGGTGGACACCGGGCGTAGGACGTATCTCATCCCGGTGTGACTGAACAGTCGCAGCACTGGCAACTATGGCCCACACGCGCCGGAAAACCGACCCAATCACGCCGCCGTGCGACACAGCAATCACAC
>NZ_JBJEIH010000018.1:21933-26586 GCF_051876855.1 Bifidobacterium sp. | reverse complement strand
TCTCAGCGTCGGCAGACGGTTATCAACAACGGGTAATCACGGCATCTGGCGGCCAAAATCAACAATCATCTGCCCGCCAGACACGCAACGCACCCAATCAGGCGTGCCACACGTCCTTGCCTGCGGCCTTCGCAGCCGCGACATCGGCGTCAAGCTGGGCCTCATTGGCCTCGGATTCGCCGGTGATGAACTTCTCGACGAGGGCCTTCGCCTCGCCATCCTCGTGCTGAACGGCCGGGGACTTCATGAAGTACGCGGAAGCGGACAGCACCGGGCCAGCCAGATGACGGTCGAGCGCGATCTTGGCGGCGCGCAGCGCGTCGATGACCACACCAGCGGAGTTCGGGGAATCCCACACCTCGAGCTTGTACTCGAGATTCAGCGGAACATCGCCGAAAGTGGTGCCCTCAAGGCGCACGAACGCGAACTTGCGGTCCTCAAGCCACGCGACATAGTCGGACGGGCCGATGTGCACGTTGTGCGGATCCATCTCGTGAGGAACGATGGAGGTGACGGCGCGGGTCTTGGAAATCTTCTTGGATTCCAGACGCTTGCGCTCAAGCATGTTCATGAAGTCCATGTCGCCGCCGACATTGAGCTGGTACGTGCGGTCGAGGCGCACGCCACGGTCCTCGAACAGGCGGGCGAGCACACGGTGCGTGATGGTCGCGCCGACCTGGCTCTTGATATCGTCGCCGACGATCGGCAGACCGGCCTTGCGGAACTTGTCAGCCCACTCCGGGTCGGAAGCGATGAACACCGGCAGGCAGTTCACGAACGCGCAGCCGGCATCGATGGCGGCCTGGGCGTAAGCCTTGTCAGCCTGCTCGGAACCGACCGGCAGGTAGCTGATGAGGATGTCAGCCTTGGTGTCGCGCAGCACCTGGGCAACGTCCACCGGCTCGGCGTCGGATTCGGTGATGACCTGACGGTAATACTCGCCGAGGCCGTCGCCGGTCGGACCGCGCTGCACGGTGACACCGGAAACCGGCATGTCCTTGCAGAACTGGTACGTGTTGTTCATGCTGGCGAAGATTGCCTCGTTGAGGTCCTTGCCGACCTTGGCGGCATCAACGTCGAACGCCGCGACAAACTCGATGTCCTTGATACGATAACCACCGAACACGTTGTGCATGATGCCGGGGATCTTCTCATCGTCCTTGGCATCCTTGTAATATTCGACGCCTTGAACGAGAGACGAGGCGCAGTTTCCCACGCCAGCGATTGCCACGCGAATGCTCATTTGGACTCCTCTTAACTAAGCGTTGCGTTATTCCAAACTTCAAGCATACCGTTTCGTTTGGAGAATCACACACGAAATCAGGAAGAAACATCGCCAATTGGGGCGGATATGCTCCGTCTGCCTGCCTTGTACAGACAAATCGGCGCTCGTTGATGGTTTTTCAGGGGTGTCGGGGCTGCACGAATCCAGGCGCAGTCGGCGGCGGGTCAGGGGTTCAGGCTGGGGATGCTTACATCCGGGACCGATAGGAGTGCAAACAGGGGTATCCCCGACCGCTGCGACTCTCAGGTCGCACGCGAGCCGAATGCGCGGCAACTCTGCCAGAATCCGCATACACACCTCGATACGATGCGACAACACAATCACACACCAAAGAGATACACAACAAATCAACCCACACCAACGACATACCCGGCCGGCGTGCGACAGGGCGAGCGCACGGCAGGGAGTTCCGACGCGGACCGGTCGCTGGAATGCCAGACAGTGCGACAGGGCGAGCGCACGGCAGGGAGATTACGGCATGAAGGTACTGTCTGGAACCGCATCCGGCGGCGGCATAGCACACAGCTCCAGCTACGAGCCCAACACACAGCCTTGTCCCCGTCCAGTGCCACACCAGCCCATCCCGGCGGTGCGCTGCCGCCCAACCAAGTTCGCCCCCGCGCACTGCCCCAGTCTGAACCAATGATCGTCGCCAAGATACCGAAGCAAGCGATACGATGCTCTCCCCCAACCGGCAATCAGCGCCGGCGAGTCTCAAATTTGTAAGAGTTCCGGTCATAAGAAGCGGTTTTTCAGGTGCTCCGGCTACGGTTGCAACCATGGCTTCACAGAAACGTAGTGCTTCATCACGCCCACGCAGCGCGCGCAGCGCATCATCCACGCGCAGCGCCGGGAGCGACGCATACGATTCCAACAGCTCACAACGGGCTTCAAACTCGGCATCACACAGCTCAAGCGGTACACGCGCCTCCCAACACGGCTCCCATCGCGCACACGGCTCGCACAGCCAGCGCAACAGCCGTTCCTCATCCTCTGCATCATCGCGCCGAGTCGCGGCAACACGTCACAGCGGGCCGGGAACCCACCGCGCCGAGGGCAAAGGCCCGAAAACCCGCGTCAAAGGCCGTCATCTGATACTCAAATGGACGCTCGGTTTGATTCTCACATTCATCGCGGTCGCCGTGGGCGCGTTCGCGTACCTGTATGTGACCACGGAGATCCCGCAGCCAGAAAAAGTCGCAATGGCCGCGAAAACCACCGTCTACTATTCCGACGGCACCACCCCGATCGGCAGCTACGCCGCCCAGAACCGCGAAATCATCGACTGCTCGACGCTGCCGAAATACGTTGGGCAAGCCATCGTCGCCTCGGAGAATCGCACCTTCTATCAAGACAAAGGCATCGATTTGCGCGGTATCACCCGAGCCCTGATTACCAATCTGCGCACCGGGTCGCGGCAGGGTGGGTCGACCATCACCCAGCAATATGCGGAACGGTATTATCTGGGCGAAACGACCACATACAAGGGCAAGCTGCGCGAGGCGATCCTCGCTATCAAAATCGCACAGACCCAGTCCAAGGACACCGTGCTGTGCAATTATATGAACACGATTTACCTCGGACGCGGCGCGTACGGCATCCAAGCCGCGGCGAAAGCGTACTTCAACAAGGATGCGAAAGATCTGACCGTGTCCGAAGCCGCGATGCTTGCCGGCATCATCCCCGCGCCGAGCACTTGGGACCCGGCGATCAGCCCCAAACAGGCGACTTCGCGATTCAACCGCGTGATTCGCATCATGAAGGAGGACGGCTACATCACCTCGGCGCAGGCCGCGGAGGCCGCCATGCCGCAAACCGTCGCCCAAACCACGGAAAACACCTATCAAGGGTATAAAGGCTACCTACTGACCATGGTCGAACAAGAGCTGGTCAATTCCAAGGCATTCACTAAGGATGAGCTGGAAACCGGCGGATACAAAATTGTGACGACTTTCGATTCCACCTTGCAGAACGAGATGCAATCCGTAGGCGACAACCGGGCGTCCGGCATGCCGGATGGGATGCAGATTGGTGCCATAGCGGCGGACCCGCGCGACGGCAGCATCAAATCGATTTACGGCGGCACCGATTATCTGACCCACCAGCTCAACAACGCCACGCAGGCCACCTACGAGCCGGGCTCGACGATGAAACCCTTCGCCCTTCTCGGAGCTGCACAGGCCGGCGTCAGCTTTAACACGACATTCAACGGCAACTCGCCGCAAACTTTCAAAGGTCTGGTCAGTTCGGTGGCCAACTCGGGGAACGTCAGCTACGGCTACGTGAACCTGTACAAGGCGACCGCATACTCCGTCAATACGGCATTCATGAACCTCAACGAGAAGCTCACACCGCAGAAAACCGCGGAAATCGCGCATTCCGCGGGTATCACGAGCGATATCGACGAAACCTCGCCGTACAACGTGCTCGGTATCAATTCAGTGACCGTCAAGGAACTCACGCAAGCCCACGCGACCATCGCCGCCGGCGGGGTCAAGCACACCCTGCATTGCGTGTCCAAAGTCCTCAGCTCCGACAACAAGGAGCTCTACACCGCGAAAACCGGTGACGAGCGCGTATTCGAAGAGAACGACTGCGCCCTGGTTATCAAAGCAATGGAAGGCACCGTACAGTACGGCACCGGCAAGGAAGCACGATCCATCGGACGCACCATCGCCGGCAAGACCGGTACCGCAAACGACGCATACGCCGCGTCCTTCGTCGGGTACACGCCGGAATTGATCAGCACCTGGGCCATGTGGTATCCGGACGCGAACGGAAATCCGCAGGAAATCCCCGATTTCAACGGGTATACGCATTCGGAGTATCCGGTGCATCTGTTCACCGAATTCATGAAGCAGGCGCTTAAGGGCACCGAGGACACTGCGTTCCCGACCGCCACCGACGACGGCAAGGTCGGCGGACCGGACGGCACATGGGGAACGGGCGGCAGCGTCACTCGCCGCTCCTACTCGGGCTCGTCCAGTTCGAGCAGCCCGTCCCCCTCCGCATCGGCGACTACGGGCACCGCGCCTTCGACCGGTTCCGCCGATGAGGGGAACACCGGCGATACGACCTCTGGCGGTTCCGGCGCCGGGGCAGGCGGCGACGGCTCGAATACCAGCACCGGCGGTACGGGAACGGGAACGGACAGTACTGGTGGAGACGGCGGCAACGGCACCACGCCACAGCAGTGACCTCTCTGGTCGCCTCTGAGACAAGAACCGTCTCTCTTATACAAACTGGCTACGCTGAGCGGCTTCTCAGCGTAGCCAGTTTGTATAAGAAGAGGGGAAGTGAGAACCGTCCACCTTCCGGCACGGCACAACCCGTCCGGCACGGCACAACCCGTCCGGCACGGCACAACC
>NZ_JBJEIH010000018.1:0-21833 GCF_051876855.1 Bifidobacterium sp. | reverse complement strand
TCCGGCACGGCACAACCCGTCCGGCACGGCACAACCCGTCCGGCACGGCACAACCGCAATCCAGATAACAACGGGCCCGGCCACCGTGATGCACAGTGACCGGGCCCGAAGATGCCGTAAGCCGATACGCGTCCCGGCGAATCAGCTCAGGCTGCTGAACTCAAGCTCAGCGCTCGGAGCGGTTGATTGCGGAGATAATCGCCTTGAGCGAGCTGGTGATGATCGAGGAATCGATGCCGACACCCCAGATGATCTGGCTGTCGCCTTCGTCGCCGATCTGGCATTCCACGTAGGAGGCTGCCATGGCGTCCGTGCTCGCGGTCATCGTGTGCTCGACATAATCCATGACGGACACGTTGATCCCCAAATTGCTCACCGCGTTGATGAACGCGGCGATTGGGCCGTTGCCCATACCGGACAGCTCGCGGATATGGTCGTCGCCGCTGTCAGCGAGGTCGGCACCGCGGTCAAGCAGCTTGACCTTGATCACCGTGTCGGAGCCGTCCTCACCGGAGGAGACGGACACGTTGAGCAGCTTGAGCCGGCCCCACTGCTTCAGGGTCTCGTCGCCATGGTCGCCGACAACCGCACCCGCGGCGGTGGCGCCGGAATCCTCAACCGGCAGGTACTCGTCCTTGAACAGACGCCAGATGTCCTCGTCCTTGACTTCGCGCTTGGTCTCGTCCGCGTAGGCCTGCACGACCTTCTCGAACTCGATCTGCAAGCGCTTGGGCAGGTCAAGATTGTGGTTCGTCTTGAGCAGGTAAGCCATGCCGCCCTTGCCGGACTGGGAGTTGACGCGGATGATCGCCTCGTAGCTGCGGCCGATGTCCTTCGGGTCGATTGGCAGGTACGGCACCAGCCACACGAACTTGTCAAGGTCGGCGCCGGCACGCTCAGCCGCCACCTGACGAGCTTCCAGGCCCTTCTTGATGGCGTCCTGATGAGATCCGGAGAATGCAGTGAACACGAAGTTGCCGGCGTACGGGTGACGCTCGGAGATCTTCAGCTGGTTGCAGTATTCAACGGTCTTACGGATTTCCGGCACGTTGGAGTAATCGATCTGCGGATCGATGCCTTGGGTGAGCATGTTGAGTCCGAGCGTGACCAGATCCACATTGCCGGTACGCTCGCCGTTGCCCAGCAGGCAGCCTTCCACGCGGTCGGCGCCGGCGAGCACGGCCAGCTCGGTGGCGGCCACACCCATGCCCTCGTCGTTGTGCGGGTGCAGGGACAGCACGACGGAGTCGCGGTCCTTGAGGTTGTTCGACACGTACTCGACCTCGTCCGCGAACACGTTCGGCGTAGTCATTTCGACTGTCGCCGGCAGGTTGATAATCATACGATGGTCCGGCGTCGGCTTGATCACGTCAATCACCGCATTGCACACCTCGACCGCGTACTCCGGCTCGGTACCGGTGAAAGACTCCGGGGAATACTCGTAGTAAAGGTCCGTGCCCTTGGCTTCGCCCTCGAGTTGCTTGCACAGCGCGGCGGCGTCCGTGGCGAGCTTCTTGATGCCTTCCTTGTCTTTGCGGAAGACGACCTCGCGCTGCAGCACGGAGACGGAATTGTAGAAGTGCACGACCGCGCGCTTAGCGCCGCGCAGGCATTCGTACGTCTTGCGGATCAGGTGCTCGCGCGCCTGGGTGAGCACGATGATGGTCACGTCGTCGGGGATGAGCTCACGCTCGATAAGCATGCGGATGAAATCGTAGTCGGTTTCCGAAGCGCTCGGGAAGCCGACCTCGATCTCCTTGAAGCCCATGGACACCAGCAGATTCCAGAAGCGCAGCTTACGCTCGGAATCCATCGGGTTGACCAGCGCCTGGTTGCCGTCGCGCAGATCGACGGAGCACCAGCGCGGGGCGCGGTGCAGCTTCTTGTTCGGCCACGTGCGCTCAGGGAACTCGAACGGCACCTGCTTGTCGTAGGCGACGTACTTGTTGTACGGCATATTGCTCGGCTTCTGCGGGCCGCCGATGAATCGCGCCGGAGGCAGCAGCGGGTCGTTGTTCCCTCCGTTGGACGCTGCGGCGACTGCCGCGAGATCAAATACCGATGATTGATCCTGACCCATCACTCCTCCTTATCTTGGTTGTGCCGCGAAAACCACGGCAGCGTTTCAGGCGCGGCAATCCGCGTCGATGGGTGCCGTGCTGCGCGTTTACCTCCGCGTAACACAGACGGTTTCATCCTACCGGGAGGTATCCATATTCCATCGGCAGGTTTCGGGATATGACCATGAAACATCGGGGACAATCCTGCATTGCACACCCGTCTCCTGCGTGTCGACCATTGCAGGGTATCCGGGCGGCGTCACGGTCATGGGAACGCCGCGTGTACCGCAGATGAACAATCGGGATATTCCGCGCGCGACGCGTTCCTGCCCCCGACGTACCGCCGTAGAGTGGGATGCATGACGCTTCGATTCCGTGATGACGGCACGTTCCGTATCCTTCAGGTCTCCGACATCCAGGACGGCCCGCACGTCAACGAGGACACCTTGCAGCTGATCGGCGACGCCGTGCGTGAGGCCGACCCTGATCTGGTCGTGCTCACCGGCGACCAGATTCGCGGGTACGACCCCGCATACATCGACACATTCATCTCACGCCGCGGCGACAGGCCCGGCGACCATGTGCGCGTCGTCAGCCGGCTGGAGGCCGCGATCGAACACGTGCCATCGCAACGGGAGCTGTGCCGTCGCAATACCTTGCCGGCGCCTGACGAAGGCACGCTTATGGAGCGCACACGACAGAACGTGAGATCGACATTCTCGCAGTTCCTCGGGCCAATCGCCGCCCATGGCGTGCCATTCGCCGCCACTTACGGCAACCATGATTTCCAGTGTGGCATTGATGTGGACGAGCAGGACGACCTGTACCGCGAGATCGACGGATGCCTCAATCCGGTCGCCGGCAGCGGCCCACTCGCATTGGAACCCGGCACTTTCGCGCTTCCGGTGCTCTCGAGCGGCGGCGAGCGCATCGCGATGGGTGTGATGATGGTCAATTCCGGCGATTATGCGCTTGATGGGGACGCCTCGCGGGCGGTGCCATCTACTGGCCCGGTCAGTTCCGGGGCGCATCCGGTTGTGCAGGGGCGCGGGCTCGATCTCGTGGATTCCGACGGGTATGGTGTGCCGTCGGCCGCCGCGATTGACTGGCTGGCCGATGCCGAACACGAGTTGAGCGCGCGAAACGGTGATGGCATGCCTGTTCCCGCCATCGCCTTCCAGCACATTCCGACACAGGAGTTCTACGATTGCCTGCGCGAAGTGCCGTGGTGGACCATGAACGCCGTCGAGGGGACGCGGGCGTTCTCCGGGCGGTGCTTCCTGCTCGATGAGACGGTGTGCCGACCGGGTTCCATGCTCGGTGAATCGGTGAACTGCGCGGATATCAATGTCGGCGAGGTCGCCGCGATGAGACGCGCGGGCGGGTATTTCGCGCTGTTCGCCGGGCACGACCACAAGAACGCGTACGTCGGGCACGCCGGCGGGCTTGACTTGGGTTACGCGCCGACCTGCGGATTCGCCAGCTACGGCCCCAATGCCGATTTGCGCGGGGTGCGGCTGCTGACCTTCCGCGAAAATGACCCTGCAGCCTACCAGACGCGCATGATTACGTGGGGCGAGCTTGGCGGCGGTGCTGTGCACGACAAGCTGCGGGTGTTCCTTGGCGATTACGGCGCCGCCGATGCCGCAACCGTGCGCAACCAGCTGCGCCGGCCGAAAGTCGCGGGGGCGATTGGGGTTGCGGCCGCGGGCCTGTTGGGGGCCATCGCCGCGCACCGGCGGCGGCAGTAGGGTCGGCGGGCGGCCGGGCAGCAGCCGGGCGGTGGCCGGGGCGACGGGTACTTGCCGCCTTAGTATCTGCCTGCAATGTACTTGAGCAGTCACACCGCAGGCAGATACACCGACTTGTCCAGCCACCACAACGTGCAACCCGGCCGCCATGCAACCGACAGATTACACAACAGACAGATACCCGGCAGATTCCTCCATCCCGCCACCCAACCTCACCGCCGTGCGACCGCCCAGTCACACCGCAGACAGATACCCCAACTCATAACCGCTGCCACACCGTCCAACCCGATCGCGGTGCAACCGACAGATTACAGGACAGGGAGATACCCGACAGATTCTCCTGTCCTGCCGGCCTATTTACCCGCCGTGCGACTCAGCAGTCACACCGCAGGCAGATACACCGCAAATCCCCGGCCCTGCCACTCAACCCGATCGCGGTGCAACCACCCAGTCGCACCGCGGTCGGATAGCTGGCCTATACGCCTACTGCGCCGGTCTATCTGCCGGCTGTGCGACCCGCCAGTCACACCACAGGCAGATAGCCACCCGCGGGGCTGGGCTGGCGGCTCGCACGCACGCGCCTACCGCGCTGACGCCGCTGCCAATCCGCGTTCGCTTGCAGTCGCCGCTCCCAGATCCGGCGCTCCCACGTCACCATCGTGTCTGATGCCGATTGTCCGCTTGCCATCTCATGTCCTTTATATCCTTGATATTCCACTATCATCACCTCTTCGTCGTGAACCCCGCCATTGGCAGATTCGCCTTCAATGAATTCGTTGTTTTCCTCCGGATTGTCCCAGGCATCGCCCAGACTTCCCGGATTCCCGCGCGCTCCGGCGAACGTCAAACCGAGAGCGCCGAGCCGTCACAGCAGGCATCAACCGGAATATCAACAGCAGCCCGGTCGCCGCTATTGCACGATTTCGCCCACCGCCGCAATGTCAGCGGACGGCCTTATCCCCGGCCATCGTCAGTAAACAGGAACCCGCCATGCGACACATTCGGCTGATTCCTTCAATGGAATGCATCATCGGTCGAGACATTTCAGCAGGCTCCTTTCTGTTGTCCATTCGATTCGATCACCAATCGACCGCCGCCCGCAGCGATCACAACATCGCCGGGACCCGACACATCCGCCGCTTTCCACGCGATGAACCACTGCAGTGCAGCCATCGTAAGCATCAGAAAAGCGAACACGCAAGACCCCGGTTAGAGCCGCGACCGATACCCGGTCATCAAGCGGTCTTACAGCGCCCAAACGGCGGCACCCGCATGTACACTGCCAAGTAAAGGGGATGTGATGGCGGCCGGCAACACGGCCGCTCGTGTCTGCCAGCCGCAGGCGCGAACGATACCAGCATCACGGAAACTGTTGGCGCAAACCGTTCGCGGAAATCGCCTCCAGGAACCGTGCGATGCGTGATACACATCAGACAAGGTAAACATGTCGAACAAGACCGCAAAGAAAACAGCGTCCAACAAGTCCAGCGAGAGCTCCAAAGCCGTCAAGGAATCAGCGTCCACCGAGCGGAAACGGCATGTCCGGCTTGGCGTTCTCGATATCGGGTCGAACACCATCCACATGCTTATCGTCAAAGCCGCTCCAGGCGCGCGCCCGGAGCCGGAAGCCCAGACTCGCGTAGTCGTCAGGCTGATGCAATACCTCAAAGACGACGGTTCCATCCGCAAATCAGGGGTCACGGCGATCCTCGACGCAGTGGATGAATGCATGAAACTCGCGCGGAAATCGGATGTCACCACCATCGTGCCGATCGCAACATCCGCGATACGCGAGGCGGCCAACGGCCCCAAAATCCTCACCGAAATCAAACACCATATCGGTATGGACGTCACCGTGCTGTCCGGCGCAGACGAGGCGAGGCTCACATTCCTTGCGGCGCGACGCTGGTACGGCTGGGATGCGGGGCGACTGCTCGTGCTCGACATCGGCGGCGGCTCGCTCGAGGCGGCGGGCGGCGGGAACGAAGACCCGGATATCGCCATCAGTGTGCCGGCGGGCGCTGGGCGCATCACCCACGAGTTCCTGCCTGACGGCACGAGCGACGCGAAGAATCTGGCACGCGTGCACCGCAAAGTCGCCCAAATCGTCGACCCACTGGCCAAAACATTCGCCGATACCACGCGGCCGGACCATGTGGTCGCCACATCCAAGACGTTCCGCTCCCTCGCCCGCCTTGCCGGTGCAAAAGTGAAAACCGTCGGTAACGCGGAATCGTGGCATCTGAAGCGTTCGCAACTGGAGGATTGGATTCCGCGGCTGGCGGCGATCGACCCCGACCAGCGTGTCGCGCTTCCTGGAATCACACCGGAACGCACCTTGCAGATTGTCGGTGGCGCGGTCGCGGCGGACGAAGCGATGAAAGCGCTTGACGTCGACGAGGTGGAAATCTGCCCGTGGGCTTTGCGCGAGGGCGTGATTCTGCATTGGCTCGACCAGCATGGGCGGGCGAGTTTCGACTGGTGAACAGGCGCGTGCGATAGACGGCGTGTCTGGGACGCATCTGGGACATATCTGGAACGTGCCTAACAAATCAACGCAACCGGCGCGACCGACGAATCAGCGGAAGCGGCGGCCACATGAAGCCGGTCACTGCTTCTAGCGGCAGTCCACGCACTGCAATATCAAATCAGCAATAACCCGGAAAACCCCGGAAAAACAATGATGGGGGCGGAGGCTCGAAACCTCCGTCCCCATCATCAGGTCTAGGCTATGTGTCGCCACCCGCTATCAGTCAGCGTAGGCAACGTAGCAGCGGGCGACGTGAACACTCGCCATCGCGCACAATCGCCATTGATTCACGCGACCGGCGAACGCGTACCGCACATAGCGTCAACCGACGTGCACCGGCCGTCAGCCCTCAATCGCGATGCGATGAGCCTGCTCGACCTGCGACTTGGCCTCCTGCTTCGGCATCTGCAGATGCAGCGTGCCGTCCTTGTACGAGGCGTGGATATCGGATTCCTTCATGTCGTCGCCGACATAGAAGGTGCGGCTGCACGTACCGGCGTAGCGTTCGCGACGCAGCCACTTGCCTTCCTTGTCCTTGTCTTCCTTGGAATCATTGCGATGCGCGGAGACGGTCAGATACCCGTCCTTGAGCTCGACGTTGATGTCGTCCTTGTTGAAGCCCGGCATATCCATCGCGACCTCATAGCCGTGATCGGTCTCACGCACATCCGTGTTCATCAGGCTGCCCGACTGAGCGGGGGCAAGCTGACGGCCTTCGTCAGCCGCGTCACGCCAACCCGCGAAGAACGGGTCGTCGAACAGATCAGAGAACATCGTGTCATTCATCAAAGCCGGAAACATAGCCATAATCGGTACTCCTTCATATTTGGAGCCAACGCGGCTTGGCAGCCGACCGTATCAGCATCCAGATGCCGCCGGCCGGTTTCGTATACCCGCGTCCGGAACCCTCCCGGGCTCCTGACCTTGACCTTTCACTTCACCCAACTCCCCACAGCGTGGTTCATTCCGGATTTTCACCGTGGGGAAACATACAGGTGCGGAAGGATTCAGGATACTTGATATGACGCCATATCCAGCTGGCTGCGGGGCGGGCGGGAGCGGCTGCGGGAGATTGCGACCGATTTGTCTCTACCGCAATAACCTCCCGGGAGGATTCGGCGGGAACGACGATTTCGGGATGATCTCCCAGCGACATCGTTGATATTCCGCGACCCATGAAATCAGCCCGTTGGGAGTTTATCGGCGAATCCGCAGCAAGGCGATAAACTCCCGGGCGGCACTGGGACTTTCGTCAATCACAGCCACCGGCAAGAAAACTCTCGCCTGGCTCAATCCACCCAATCCTCGATTTTCGCGGCCTTGACCGGGTCATACATGTCTGGCTCCACAACAATATCCAGCGTGTAATACGGAATGGCGGCGCGCAGCTGCGCCTCCAGCCGGTTGATCGCGGCGGCGTCATCCAACTTGGCCTCGTTGCGGAACTGCACCTTGAGCAGCACGAGAATGCGCTTCTCGGACAAGTGCATGGCCGCGGGATCAGCGAGCACCCGTTCGACATCGGGATTCTCCGCCAGCACTTGCGTGATCACGCGATATGTGTGGTCGCTTGCGCCTTCGCCAATCAGCAGCGACGAGACCTGCACGCCCAGAAGCAGGGCACCCACGATCAGCAGGATGCCGATACTGGTGCCGCCGATGGCATCCCAAATCTCATCACCGGTCAGAATCGCCAACAGCGACCCCAAAAACGCGAAAGCCAGACCAATCACAGCCAGCGTGTCTTCGGCAAGCACAACCGCCAGATCACTGGATTTCGTACCTTTCCAGAATTTGATGAGACTGAACGGACCCGGGTCATGAGTCTCCTCGAAGCGCTCCTTCGCCTCCTTGATGCCGTTGTGCAGGCTCCACGCTTCAATCGCCATGCAAATCAAAGTCACGACCAGCACAATGGCCATATTGTGTGCATCCACGGCATGGGCTTGCGGTCCGCCGGACACGACTTCGCGGATTTTCGCGATGGATTCGCTCGCCGAATACACGCCGCCGATGGCGAACAGGGAAACCGCAACGATGAACGAGGCGAGATACCGCGCCCGCGACCAGCCCAGCGGATGCTTGCGACTCGGCGGCCGGTGCGACAGCTTATTGCCGATGATCAACGTGAGTTCGTTGCCGGAATCGGCGAGGCTGTGGACGCTTTCGGAGAGCATCGAAGCCGAATGCGTGACCATGAACACCACGAATTTCACGACCGCGACCATCACATTCGCCAGCAGCGCCGCGATGACGGCGATGCCGATTTTCGCGCTGTGTTTTTCGGTGCCGTCCGGGGCCAGATCGTGGTTCATGGCGGCGTTGCCGTTGGGCTGCGGCCGGTTGCGCGGCACATCATGCGCGATACCGGCAGCCGACGCCCGCCGCGTATCGTCCTGGTGGTCTTGTGTGGTCATCTTCGTCCTCCTTGGCCCGGTATCGCAACACTCCGAAACCGGTGCTTGTTCCAGCATAGCCCGGGAACGGCTGCGTACACCCGTGGTCTTCATGCGTGTCCGATAAGATGGTATTGGTATGCCGTCCCGCGACATTCCGGGCGAAATACCTGCAGCGACGGCGCAAACCAGCGGAGGAGGCAGTTTCGTGAGCGACGTGAGGGCGCAACTGGAACGACTGCGACCGGTCTATGAAACGGGCGTGCTTCGACTGCTGCTGCGCAACCATGCGATGACGTACGTCGCCCTACTGCGCACCTGTTTCAAACCATTGACCGCCGAACTGCCCAAAGAGACGCTTGAAGTGCGGCTCGCCGGCGCGCTTGAGGAGCTTGCACACGACGGCGAATGGCAGTTCAAAGACGGCGAAACCGCGCAGGACAGCGCTCATCAGACGCTTGTCGAACTCACCCGCGAAGGCGAAGGCGATTACGCGTGGCTCGCGAACTCGTATGATTCCGCTTCCCACCATTATCTGTACCGTTTGACGGCCCGCGCCCACCGCGCAATCGACGCGCTGTCCCAGCTTGAGGACACGACCCGCGCGCTGTCCGGCGCCCAGGCGAATTCCATCATCATGGAGGTCGAGAACGCCCGCAAACGCCTGACCGTCGATCCAAGCGAACGCATCGCCCTGCTTGAGGCCGAAGTCAAGGAACGCGAGCAGGAGATTGACCGGCTTCGCAACGGTGAATCCGTGGAGTCCCTGAGCGACAAGGATGTCGAGGATATCATCGCCGTTGTGCACAACACTTTGCGCGGCGTGCCGGTCGACCTGCATGAGCTCGCGCTTGAGGAACGCGACAACGGCGACGCGCTGCGCCGACGCATGCAGGAAAACTCAATGAGCGTTGACGAGATTCTTTCCGCATACCATGAGCGCTACCGCCGCTCGATGCGCGAGTCAGACAGCGGACGGCGTTTCGAGGACGCGTTCCAGGTGATTGTGACCGACGAGGGTCGGCGGCAGATCGATGACGCGGTGCAAGATATCGCAAAAAGCCCATATCTGCACGGTGAGCCAAATCAGCTGCTCAATCAGGTGCGGGCGGAATTGAAGCGGATTTACGAAGGCATCGAGGACGTCCGCCATCAGGTGCGCGTCTCGGACGAAGCAGTGAGCCGTCTGGTCCGGCAGCGCAGCGACACCCGGTATCGCACGGCGTTGGACACGTTCAACCGGCTGTTCGCGACAATCAGTCAAGAAATCAAGGCCGGCACGTCTTCTCCCAGCCCGTATTCGTTTGATGTGGGCGACGCCACGCTGCTCGCACTGCCTACACGGCCAGCACGCCCGATGGCTTTCGCAGCGCCGCCGAGTCTGGAGGCCATGTCATCGGTTCAGGATGACGACAATCCCGGCTTCGCCGACGTGGATTTGCGCGCGATGGTCGAGGCGGGCGGACCGCGGTTGCGGCATATGCTGTCGCTGATCGTGCAAGACCCAATCATGCGCGATGGGCGGGTTGACGTCGCGGCAAGTTTCAACCAGTTGAGCGATTCAGAACGTCGCGAAAGCGAACTGGTCGGTTTCCTGGGGGCCTTGCGTGTGGACGATGACGGGCAGTTCTCGACATGGCGATGCGTGTCCGCGGACGGTACGACACGCGCATGGCGTACACGTCCTGTACTTGCAGACGTTGGCGTGTTGCATGAGATTATCGAAGAGGATGCATGACGGATGCCGACCGGTGACGGACGGCGACCGCGAGGGGCGAGGAGCACAGGCCGGATCAGCGCGAACGGCACGTACGCGAACCGGCGACACGGAACTTGTGGAAAGGGCGGGACGATGACCGACGAACTTGATGACATGATGGCCGCCATGGGCACTGCTCGTATGGACGGCGACACCGACGCCACGGCGGATGCCCGTGAAGATGGCTTCGGCGAGACCGACGGGGTGCCGAATGCCGGCGTGGACACTGACACCATGGGGGATATCGACCCTGCGGACAATCCACATGCGCTGTTTCCCGGGGACACGAGCACGATGGACGCCGACGCACGCGCGGTCGCCATCGCGCTGAAACGTGACCGGTTCATCACTGGCGACACGTATGAGACGGCGTTGGACCATGTGGACGAGGTACGCCGCTCACTCAACGACGACCTGCTTGAACTGGTCGATGTTCCGCGATACCAAGTGATGTACGCCAGACCGGTCACAGCGGACGGATTGGGGTTGCGATCCTTGAAAACCCGGGCGTCGCTGACGCGCGAGGAGGCGGCGATGCTGGCTCTGCTGCGCATTCGCGTGCTCGGATATGAAAGTTCGCGCGAATCGTCCAAAGACTGGATCATCAGCGCGGATGACATCCGCGCCGCGCTGACCACAGGCGCCGGCTGGCTTGCCGCGCGCAACGACGAAGAAGGCGTGATGAAACGCATCGGCATCGCGATTTCACGGTGCGTGACCTACGGATATCTCGCCCCCGTTGAAGACACCGATGACATGTATCGCATCACGCCGCTGGTTCCTGCCGTACTCACCACCGAGCTTGCCGAACAGTGGCTGGGCGAAAGCGAGAGCAGCGCCACTGACAGTGCGGACGGCCCCGAAGAAGGCGTACAGGTAACCGCGAATACCGATACGCCTGATATTGCCGATACGACATACACGAATACCGTTGACGGTTTGCATGCCGGCGCCACTGCCGCCCAAACCGGCGAAGAAACGAGGTTGTGATGACCAACGAAGCGCTGATGGCGGATCACTGGATGCTTGCCAGTCGCCAACTGGTCAATTGGGGGTCTTACGAGGGCTACCATGTGTTCCGCCCGTCCATGGATCCGGACATGCCGATCACCTTGCTTGCGGGTGCCAGCGAATCCGGCAAATCCACGCTGGTGGACGCGCAGAATTCCCTGCTCTACCCTGCTGGTACGGCGTTCAACAAGGCCTCGAATTCCGGGCGTTCTGAACGCAGCGACTACACGTATCTGCGTGGCATGACCGCCGTGGCAGATGACGCGGAAGGCGGGACGGCCGTCTACCTGCGCGGTTCGGCCGAGGACGGCACGCCGAGTGCGGTGTGGGGAGCGATTGTGGACACCTATGTCAACCGTATGGGCGGCGAGATGCTCTCATGCGCGAAATTCCTGTACCTGTCCCCCGGCGACGAGCGTGGCAGTGTACGACGCCAATACGTGTCCTGGAACCATGAAATCGATCCGCGAAAGATGGACGGCTACCGGTCCTCACCGTTCACCGCCGACCAATTACGCAAGGTGTATCCGGGATGCGCGGTGTATTCGAACGCGGAAAACTTCCATGAATCCGTGTGGACACGCATGGGGTTGAAAGCCGCCGCATGCCGGTTGCTGTACAAAATCCAGTCGGCGGACGCGCCCTCACGGCTTGACGATATTTTCAAGCAAGGTGTGCTCGATGTCCCGAACGCCCTGACCAAGGCGCGCGAAGCGGTTGAGGATTACGATCGGTACGCCGAGAACTTCCGCAGTATGGAAGAAAACGCCCGACAGATGGACGCCTTGCGTGAAATCCGCGACGAACATGCCGAATACGATAAAGCGGCCGGGCAGGCGCGTGATCTGCAGGTCACCGATCCGCAAGATGACGCCGGATTGGCCACCTTGCGCTCGTGGGTGTTCTCCCGGTTGGCCTCCGCGGTACGCGCCCAGTTGCCGCAAGACCGCCACGAGCTGGAACAGCAGCAGGAACAATGTCGCAAAGCCGATACGACAGTCGAAAACGTGCAACGCGAACTCGGCGAAGTCACCGAGATGATGCACGGCGCCGGCGGCGACACCCTGACTCATCTGGAAAACGAGCGTGAGCAGGCGTTGCAGGAGCTGGAACGGATGCGTCATACTGTCGGGCGCATCCGGCAGGCGTTCGCTCGAGCGGACGAGCCGATGCCCCAATCCGAGGCATCGTGGGAACAGCGCCAGCAGGAAGCCCGGGATTTCATCGAGGACGCGGATGCGCAACGCGATGAACTCCAGCGGCAGCGGGACGCTTGCGTGGTCCGCCGCAAAGGTATCACCGACCGTCTTGACCCAATCAAGCGCGATTTCGAACGGCAAAGCCGCAAGCGCACCCGTATCACGCAAGACATGGAAGACGACCGCGCGGCGATTGCGCGGGCGACCGGGCTGAGCGAGCGCGATCTTCCCTATGTCGCCGAGCTGATGGACGTGCGCAAAGACGAAGAGCGGTGGCGTACCGCGATGAACGTGGCTTATGGCCCCATTGCGCAGATCATCTTGGTCGACCGCCGTTACGAACGGGGATTCGCCCGAAAAGTCAGCACTATCGACCCATCAACCATGTTCCGCCGCACTTGGCAGTTCATTGATATCGACGATATCGACAATCAAAGCGGCACCCAAGAACACGGGGAGGACGGCGAGCGCGACGACCGACTGTCCGGAAAACTGCGGTTCCGTGAGGATTCCCCATTCTTGGGATGGCTGCGCGAGCAAACCACATCCCGACGGCTTGACGCGCTGTGCGTCGAGCATATTGATGACGCCGACACCGCCCGGCAAATCCAGCCGGACGGGCAGATCAAAGCCGGTCAGCGCGGTTCGTATGGCACCAAAGGCATCAACCAGGTCATAGGTTTCGCCGACGAAGCGTACCTGCGCGGGCTCAAACAGCAAATCGACCGCCTATCCGAACAGCTCAGGCAGTGCGAATTGGATGGGGAGGACATCAAGCGCCAGCAAAGCCATCTGGACGAACTGCGTACCTTGTCGTCGCAAATCGCCGATCTTTCTTGGGCGGAAGTCGACGAAGCCGGCACCGAAGCGAAGGTGGAACGCCTTGAGCACGACATCGACACGCTGCGCAACGACCCGAAACTCGCCCAGCTTGCCGAACGACGTGATCAGCTCCAGCATGCGCTGCGGGACGCGTTGGACTCGCAGGCGAACGCCCGGTTCGCTGCCGCCAACACGCAGCAGGCCGTCGACGCCGCAGAAGCGTGGCTGACCGAGCGCGCGGGACAGATCGCCGACACCGCGGAGCAGCCGACGCTGCCGGATACCGTCACCGAACTGCTATCCACCGCGTACAACGCGGCGACCGGTTCTGTGGCCGGCGAGCTGGCCCATATGACCGTTCTGCCAGGGCAGCCCGGAATCCGGCGATTCGACGAGCGGGTGCTCGGCATGGTGGGCACTGCGATTACCAAGCGCATCAGCGAGGCAGCCACTCAGGCCAACAAGGCGCGCACATCCGTCGAACGGCGCATGTCCGACTATCTTGCCCGCTGGGCCGCAGACGACACGACTGTCACCCCCACGGTGGACGACTACCGGTATTACGAAGACGAGTTGAGAGACCTGTCCAAGATTGTGGCGAAGGCAGCGACCCCTGAGGAAATCGTCAACAGCGTGGACAAGATGCAACGCGACTTCAATGAGCTGAGCATGAGCCTCGAAAATGACCAGCGCGAGGTGCGTGAACAGCTCGACCGCATCAACTCCATGCTGCGCGACCAGCAGTTCGGGCCACGCCACGGCAGCCTCACCCTCGACGTCACCATCAGGCCACGCAGCGCGGCCTTCAACGGCACGTTACGCCGGACTATCGGGCGGCTCAACAGCTGGCAGGCGGAGCAGCCCTCTGGCGGCGCTTCCGACAGCCGCACCGCGAAACGAGCGTTCGACAGCTGCAAACCGATGGTCGAACTGTTGCGTGGCGAGCTGGGCAAAGTGCGCGATACCGCGGGAATCCGCCAATATGGCGCCCGTGATCTCGATTCCCGTGCCCGCAGCTCCTTCTACGCGGTTGTCCACCATGATGACGGACCCGACGAACGCATCTCCTCGACCGGCGGCAAATCCGGTGGAGCGTTGCAGGAGCTCACGTCCTTCGTGTACGGGGCTGCGCTCATCTACCTGCTTGGCGGCGACATCAGCGGACACCCCACTTACACCACACTGTTCCTCGACGAAGCGCTCATCAAGGCGGACGGCCGGTACACGCAGCGCGCACTTGCGGTGCTGCCACGGCTGGGATTCCAAGTCATCGTATCCGCGCCGGAGAGCAAAACCGGCGAAATCCTTGAGATGGCGACGCGCGGCTATGTGGTGCTGAAAGACGAGCAGCTTCATTCGCATCTGCAGGAGCTCGATTTGGTCGGCGCGCACGCGGACGGCGGACCATTCGAGCAGCGCAATCCGTCAGCCGGCAAATCGTCGACAGGCACGGCGGCTTCCAGCATTCCGGCTGATGCCGGGAACGCCGACGATACCGCGGAAACCAGCGATGTCACAAATAGCGGCGATTCCACGGCCTCAATCAGCGGAAGGCCACAGTCATGACCGGCGTACGCGCACGTGGCGTGAACGCCCGGACAGCGCCTACGGAAATCCGCGATGCCGTCACCAGATATCTGCGACGGCGTCGATATGATGCCGAACCGCAATGGCCGTTGGTTTTCTCTGTCAGGTGGCCGGACCAGCGCACGCTGACCGCCCAAGCGCCCGACTGGCATAAGGCCAACAATGCGTTGCGCGAATGGGCGCAACGTCAAGGTTGCCCGGTCTCGAACAAGCACCGGCTGATGGTCACGCCGGTGGAGTTGATCGACACGGTGACGGTTGCTGATGAACACACCGCGTTGCGAATCGCGGACCGAGCGAGCGCCCGGCACTACCGCAAGGCGCGCCAGCGCATCGACCTGCTGGCCGACGAGTGCTCGATTCTCCGTGACACCGCGGCATCCGTGGCGAAAATGCTGGACGACGAATCGGATGTCGATGTCACGCTGGTGATTCGCGCCGCGCAGTTCTTCGGCACGCACGATGCAACCGGGTTGACTCCACGGCAGGTCCCGCTCGCCGGGTTCAGCGCGAAATGGCTTGATCAGATGCGTCGCCGCAACGCCATCTGCACCTTGTGCGGCAAGGATTCGCTGGGACTGTCTGACCGCCCGCCGGAGCTACGTATGCGCTGGCTTGACCCGGCATACTCGAACGAACCGGAAATGATGATTACCAGACCGTGGCGGCCCAGTGGCGAGCGCGACATCCGCTATGTCATCATCGTGGAGAATAAGGATACTTACCAATCCATACCCGACATCGCGCACGGATTGTGTGTCTGGGGAGCCGGTAAGGCGATTTTGGCATCAATCACGCTGCTACTGCCGTGGCTTGTCACCGCAAGGCCGGACGACGGGGATGATTCCAGTCCGCAGGTCGTCTATTGGGGCGATATGGACGCCGATGGCTTGGAAATCCTCGACGCCGTACGGCACACCGTGGTACGCTGCCAATCGCTGTTCATGGATTTGGAAGCCTACAACCACTACTCATGGTTCGGTACCAATCTCTCTTCATCCAGTACGCCGCTCACTTCGCGCGAACCCAAGGCGACGCCCACACTTGATTTTGGCGAGCATGAGCTCTATCTGCTCACATGCGGCGAGGCCGTCGGACAATCTGACGAATCAGGTTTGTCCGACAGCCCGCCTCATCTACGCGTCGAGCAGGAGCGAATCCCGCTTGTTGACGCGGCCGATGCGCTCCGTTCGCTTGGCTGGCCGGTATCCGACGATGACAAGGAGACACGATGACAGACAACGCACACCAGGCGCCCGTACGGCTCGAAGCCGGGCAGGCTGCCCCGGATTTCACGCTCCCCGGCGACACGGGCGAAACCGTCACCCTGTCCGCACTACGGGGCCAGAACATCGTCCTATATTTCTATCCAGCGGCGATGACCCCAGGTTGCACGACGGAAGCCTGCGATTTTCGCGACAATCTTGCGCGTCTGTCGGCGCGAGGATTCACCGTGCTCGGCGTGTCGAAGGATTCGCTCGACAAGCTTGCGCGATTCCGAGAACGCGACCATCTGACGTTCCCGCTGCTGTCGGACCCCGATCTGACTGTGCATCGTCTCTACGGCGCGTACGGCGAGAAGAATCTGTACGGCAAAGTGCGCTTGGGCGTAATCCGTTCGACCTTCGTGATTGACGGCGATGGCATCATCCGCGTCGCGAAATACAACGTGCGGGCGAAAGGGCATGTCGATGCCTTGTTGCGGGCGCTCGACAAGCTCGATGATCAGGAGTGGATGCGGCAGTAGAGCGGACTGATCATAGACTGATCATAGGTTGGTCACGGGCTGATTGCGGGCGCACAATGCCCGGTAATCACGTCCAATGGCTACGCCCAGTAGCCGTACCCAATCACGCCTATAAATCACGCCCAATGAAAGAGCGAAACCCCACAGCGCGAACGGCAGTAGGCGTTTCCCAACCACGTGTGCCGCGAATTCGGCCAGACGGCCCCCAATCTTGGAGCGTTCTGGCTCATCCAGATGCTGGGCGCGCGGCCGTCGGCGCTGCGCGAACCGAGCAGGTTGAACCCGTTTTTCTCCACCAGCCAGTCCGGATGCTGGGTGGCGATGGCGAGCCCTTCCTCAAGCGTGAGCGGCAGACGCTCGTCGGAGTCGATGAGTTTGCGCGCAACATCCGGTTCGCGGTTGATATATGCGGTGCCCGTGTGCGGGTCGATGACCAGGTAGAACGGGCCTTCCGGCGGCTCGAAACCGTCTTGCGGCAGGAAACTGGCGATATCGCGTGGCGGCATCGTTGTGAAACCGGCCATGCGGTTGATGCTGGTTCGTGCGATCAGGGATTCCGGCGACACCAACTCGCGCGTAGGCACGAGCAGGATATTCGAACCGAGGTCGCTGTCTTCGAGCGCGCTGATAAGCGGGCGGGCAAGCGCACGGAACGCCTCCGCGCTCATATCGGCCACATCAGGGTAGCCGAGCGCGACAATACGGTCGAGCTGCTTAAGTGCTTCCTGTGATGCGATGGACATACCTCCAAGTGTAGGACATCCACGTGAGGGGCGGCGCTTCGTGCGCGACACACCCACGCGGGTTTGCATGTCCGATAGTTCGTGGTACTCTATTCGAGTTGCCCGGTTACGTGCGCAAGCGCGTTTCCACAAGCAATGGAGGATTCGCCTAGTGGTCTATGGCGCACGCTTGGAAAGCGTGTTGGTGTAACAGCCTCACGAGTTCGAATCTCGTATCCTCCGCCAACAGGGTTTTCAGTGAAAGCTGAAAGCCCTTTTTTCATGCCGAAAAACGGCGGAATTTCAACGATTTCCCTTGATTTTCCGCCGTTGTCGCGTTCATGTCGCAAATACGTTTTATGCCCTGTAGGGCCATCGAAATGCGTATGATGTTTGGTGAATTGTTTGGTAGCCCCATCAAGCCGACCATGTTTTACCAAACATCCCACCGGCGGGGGCATGGGAACGGAGGACACCCATGGTCAGGCGATCGTCATTCGGCAGCGTATACCCGAAACCGAGCAAAGCGAAACCGAGATACCTCGAGGCGCAATACCTTGTACCGGTCGGCGCATGGAAGAAATGGCCGAAACAGCTGACAGCAAAGAACGGGGAGCCGAAGAAGAAAATCTACAGGAATTTCAAGCTGACACAGGAAGCCGACGCATGGAATTGGATACACGCCGCCGAGAAGGCCATCGACATGGGCGTATGGGAACCGCCCGAGCTCGAGGAAGCCAAGACCAAGGCAGACACGACCACGTTCAGGGAATACGCCGACTACTACCTCGAGCATCACAGGAAACGCAACGGTGACCCGATCGCCCCGACGACCAAGGACAAGTACCGGCAATACCTCCGTGACTATCTGCTGCCATTGTTCGCGGACAAGCCAATGACGGCGTTCACGGAACGGGACATACAAGAATGGGCCGATTCCATGCCCGTCGGCAAGGCCGGCGAAGGGCAGTCGATCAAACACCACGTATGGGAGCTGATTCACGCCATGTTCCTCGAAGCGTGCACAAAACCATGGCAGGACACAGGGGAACCACTATTGACCCGGAACCCCGTCGTCATCAGGGTTGACCGGCCCGACAGGGAGATCGCCAACGGGTCGGCCACCCCCGAGGAGATACAGACGATAGCCGACCACATGCCCGACCGCATGGCACTGATCATCTACCTATGCGGCGTGATGTGCATGAGGCCGGGCGAAGCATACGCGTTGCAACGGCAAGACGTCGTACTACCCGACACCGGCACGGACTACGGGGTGATCCACATCACCAAGAGCGCCAAGCAGATCACGCGCGACGGGCATAAGATCATGTCCGCCGGCAGCACCAAGACCAAGGGCAGCGTCCGCGACATGGACATACCACCGTTCATGATCCCGATGATCCGCGCCCACCTCGACCGTTTCGTAGACGACACGCCCGACGCTTGGCTGTTCACCGGCGAGCGCACACGGGAATTGATCCGCGATCAGAGCGTGCGAAACGCATTCTACCGGGCGCGGGCGTATGTCCCCCGTTTGGACGCGTGCAAGTTCCGTCTCTACGATTTCAGGCACACGGGGCTGACGTCCGTCGGCCACAGTACGAACAGCCTGATCGAGGTCATGCGCGCTGGCGGGCATACGCAGGCGAAAACAGCCATGCACTACCAACACTCGACCGATGAAGGACGCCGGGAAATCACCGAGAAAATCCAAGCCGAATGGGACACATCACAAGACCACGCCGGACAAGCCGCCACGCCCGACACGCCGCACGACACGCCGACACGGGAACCCGCTACCGGCACTAGTGGCACGACGGCAGGAGACGACAACGTGGCGGCGCTCGCCAATGCGCTCGCCGGTATGCCGGTTGCCGATCGTGTGGCCATGCTCGATGGTGTGGACGCCGGTACGGTGACGCGGGTGTTGGCGGCCATGCCGCCGGCGCAACGGTTGGAGACCATCACGGTATTGCATAATGGAAAGGAGAATCGGGAATGAGTCGGGCAAGTGGGGTAAGCAAGGAAGACGCGGGACGGTTCCGCCGGCTCGTCAAGCGTTTCTCGTCCGATGGCAATGGCGCCTATGCGCTGCTCGTGCTCTCGTACTGGCTGAACGGCAGGAAGGCCGCCACCGCGCTTGCAGCCCATATAGAAATGTTCCATGATACAATCGGCCCAGAGGCAAGCTGGCGGTTGATATCGTCCATTGATGAGAATTACCCCGAATTTGCGCGTTACATGTCCACCGATATTGACTTGCGGGAGATGGAAGCGCTTGAACGCAAGGCGGCCGGCATGTTCTGTGACGGGTTCCTATCCCACCCCGAGTATCCGGCAGAGGAAGGCTGGTTGTACGCGCGGATGCTGACACGCGGGGCGTACAAGGTGGGCGCCGCCGACAGACTGACCACATTGGCCCAGAAGGGGAAACTCTTCACCGACGGGTTCCGGCCGATCGTTACCATGGACGACATGCCCGACTACACGACCGTTAAGGCATGGGATGATGAGGTGCTTGAACGTATGAACGCGTACGCGGTATGGTACACCGGTCCATCGGCGGCGCAGCGAGCATACGACTATGAACGGTTCGACAAATGGCATCCCGAGTATGAGCGGGCGGGCGTCCACCCTGACAAGCCTGTCAGGACCGCTGACGTGGTACAGCTAGTGCTATACATGGCCGAACAAGGCATGAAAGACAGTAAACGCATATTCCGCGACTATCTCGAAGATACGTATGCAGGCCCACTCGAACAGGTTCGTGACCCGAGGTATGGGGAGCTCAAGGACAAGCCCAGACCAACCACGGAGACACTCGCGTTCGCCCCCGGGTCTTCATGGTGGGTCATCAAGCTTGCACTCGTGGAAGCCCCCGACTATTCACCATATTTCACGCCCGTGGACGGCGGCGACCCCGTACAGGCGTACGACGATTACCTGAAACGCAGGCAGGACGGGCAGGCCTAGGAAAGGAACAACCACCATGTGCGGAGAATACGTCGGGGAGAACGACACGGTGGAACCCGGCACCACCATTGTCGGGAGGATTACATGCGATGTGCTGGGGTTGTCTTGCGAGATATTCCGGGACGACCTCGAGGGGTACATATGCGGGTCTTACGTGGCGCAGGGCGACGGGGAGATGACCGCCGCGTCCATCGCCGCGATACGCGAACACGCCGGACAGTTCGCGGCGGCTTGCGACCATTGGATACGCCGGGCGCTCGCCGATGCCGGTCCCGGCTACCGGTGGCATGAGATCACGCCGGGCGGCGCGATAGGACGCCCATAGCCCGAACGACTGTCGTAAGGCGGCGTAAGGCATATGCGGGGGACGGTAACGTGCAAGGGTGCACCATCGTCCCCCGCGTTTCTTTCACCGTTTTGGGTGTCTAATTGTCTAATCCCTTGTGGCAGTAGGGCTGACGGTGTCTAATTGTGTGTCTAACCGGTGTCTAATTGTCTATTTGTCTCAGGCAACCCGCTTATACACGACGCATGAAAACGACACGCCGTGGTATCACCGGTCTTCACATGGGTTATATATTGGGGGGTACGGCCGCTTGGAGCCGCGAAAGTTTCCAAGATACGACGACCCGCGTCGGGCAATAGCGGGCGGCACGCGCGACGAACGCCGGGAAAAACATCCAACCTGATATATGGCATGAGTGTACCCGTATCTTCGCGTACCCTGTGCCGGGAAGGACAACGCCATGGATGGCGTATCTACTATCAATAGTGAGACCAAGACCGCTACCGCCACGAAGCGGGCGAGGAAAACCAAGACCGTCGATGACCTCGAACCCATTGCCGTGACCGTGACCGAGGCCATGCGGCTGATGGGGACTCGTGACAACAGGATCATATACGGGATGATCCGGCGGGGGGAAGTCAAGGCGCGGAAGATCGGACGCATGTTCTTCATTTCGTACGCCTCGATGAAGGAACTCATGGGGGAGGCGTGAACGTGACCACCGCATACAGAAGAACCCCCCGCGGTAACGCGGGAGGCACGAAGGATATTCCCTATTCTACCGTGTGCCATGGATATGGTTACGGTAGCGTAACCCGTTGGGGGGTGAGCGCGTGAGCGGCATCACCTCGATACGCCGCGTTTTGGACGCGGCCGACGCCCACGGGTTGAGGGTCCGGCCGAACCACGCGGACGACTACATGATGCAATGCCCGTTGCACACGCCGGACGATAACCCGTCGGTGCATGTGACCTACCGGGACGGGC
>NZ_JBJEIH010000017.1:9033-16835 GCF_051876855.1 Bifidobacterium sp. | reverse complement strand
CGCCGCTCGGACCACGCTGAATCTCAATTTCTCGCGGAATCTGCTTTCGGACGCGAGATATTGAGACTTTTTCCTGAATAACTCTCCGAATCGGGTGTCGAATGAGAGATATTGAGAGATTGTGGTATTGAGACCTTGAGATTCCGGCGTACAGGAGAACCCACGTATTTCGCGGGAGATAATCGCGAAACCCATGCCCGGCGGTTTTCTCCCGAATCCGGCATTTGGAGCGAACTCGAAACCGCGGATTTTCAACGTTCCCGTTGGGAGATCATCCGCAAGAACGCGCGAGGCCTATAACCTCCCGCACAACACGCGGGAGAACAGTCGAGAGACGCGCAATCCGTCGAGTTCGCCCACTCCTCCCCGCGCGCAACATCCGGCAAGATGAATCACAGGTAAACGCATGAAAAATTGACGCCCACACCGACCTCCGGATTGACGAAATCCCCCAATCGGCCCCCGTGCGAGAGTTAGGATGATACCAACAGATGCAAACGTTGCCGATACTGTCGGCACCCACACGGCAATAGCCATGCACACCGGGATGCAAACCTATGCACCACCGGACCGGCGGCCTGCGATGAAGGAGCACACACGCCATGGAGCACGACGACCAGAACAGTCCTCGACCGTTCACGCCGGCATTCCCAACAGACGACCCCTTTGATGGGATCAGCTTCGACGCGGCAGGAACCTACCAAGGAGGCGCCTCGACTTCACCAACGGACATGACGCAACCACCTGTATTGCCTTCCCCCACACCACAGACACCTGTAGCACAGCAATCCCCGATGGCACAAATGCCGATCATCCCGATTGTCGTGCCATACCAGCAGCCCGCCGCGCAACAACCCACTGTGCAGCAGCCTGCCGCACAACAAACCCCGCTTGTTCCCGCGTCCCAGCAACATCTTCAATCTTCCGCGTCGAGCGCGCAACAGCATACCCGACCGGCGTCGCCTGCCAATCAGCCATCCCTGGCAGATTCGAACGCCAGGCACACCCGCCAAGCCCGTCAGCCTCTGCCCCCGATCCCGCCGTACAAAGGCAGGAAGGCCGCCCGGTACTGGGAGAAAGCACCGGACGACAATTACACCAATCCCAACTATCACAAGAAATTCGACTGGTCGTGCTTCGGGCGCATCCTGCTGGTCACCGTAGTCATATCAGCAGTGATGTACGTTCTGTATCTCGCATACTACTGCGGCATGCTGATGATTTTCCGCGGCCGCAGCATCCAGGAAATCTACAACGCGCAGACGCCCGAAGTCACCACAGATGGCCTCGATTACGTGTTCTTCCTCCTCGGCCTGATCAACATCCTCATCGCCGCCCCGATATGTCAAGCGGTCGGCATGCGCGGGCGTCATCCGTCGAAAGTGACATATTGGCGCGACCGGCCGGAAATCGAACCGATGGTGGCGGCATGGGGGTTCGGCAAACGGACCTACCTCGGCTCCGGTATCGCCTCGCTCATCGACAAGGGGGCTATCGGCGTCGACCCGCAAGGCCACATCTACCTGCGCGGCACGCCGTCACGCCCGTTGACACCGCTGGAAATCAAGCTTATGAACTTCCTTGCCGTCGCCTTCAAGGATTTCTATCGCGAACACCCTGATTTCGCTGGGACTCCCAACGGTTCCGGCGCCCAAGTCAACCCGAGCGTCGCAGAACTGACCGACCATCTTTCCTCGAATGGCCTGAAAGCGTTGTCTGACGTCCAATCCGAGACCAGAAAAGTGTCGAATACCATCATGTATTCCATAGGAACACCGCGCATATTCATGCTGTTCGGTTGCGCACTCGTCTCCGGGGTATTCAGCATTTTCGCCGGGACATCGCTATTCACCGAAGCCCGCGGGTGCGCGAGCCTGACACAGATCCTCATCCGATATGAAGGATTCACCTGGCTCGGCATCATGGCGCCCATCGCGACCATGCTGTCTGTCGTCTACGTGGTCGCGGCCGCTGCGGTGCTGATCATCAATCAACGCAGGCTGCAAAGCATCAGAACCACCGCATCCGACGGTAAACGCCAGATTGACATCCTTCGCATCTTCCTCGTGGCGTACTGCCTGATCACTCTGCCGCTATCCCCCATCCGCGCAATCGGCATGGTGCTGGCATGGTATCTGCTCATCGAGGCTAACATCCCCACCAATCGCATCAACCTGCCGATGATGCGGCTGTACCATCATGTACTCGGGTTGGGCAAGTATCTCAAGGACTACAGCGACCTGAGCGAGCGCGGTACCACGAGGGACGCCCAACTTTACGGCTGGAACCTCGCGTACGCGGTGGCGCTCGGCCTGGCGAAGGGCGAGCTCGCGTCGGTCGATCGCGTCATGTGGAAGCTCTCCGGCTCCACCGCGCAGAGCGAACCCGTGGGCCGTCACGCATCTGCCAGCTCCAAAGAACCGGATCTCTTTGACAACTTGCGACGGTTGGGAATCCCAATCAATATCACAACGGAAGAGCTGAGCCACAAGGTAGACAACGCGGTTGTGCAGACCGCGGAAAAACACGGTATCAAGGCAGCGGCGTACAACAGCGATCCCGAAGCATATGCTGCTCTAGTATCGGAAGCGACAGAGCCCAGGCCCGATGACAATATGGCGCAGAAGTCGGTAAGGGCTTACGTGCGATGGCTCAATCAGGAATTGGAGAAGCGGGACCATGACGAATTTCAATGATTTGGCGCACAACCATGATGACGACGATATGCCCGGCGTCGCCGCCATCCCCGAGCGTGGCAGCGCGTCCGACGATGGCATGGATTCTGCGCCGACGTCGGACGCGCTGATGGCGGCGCTCAAGGCGGTGAACAATCCGGCTGCATTGTTCGGCGCAAAGCCGCGCACCGCAGCCGATGACGAAGATGCCGAAGACCGGGATGACGCCTGCTCCGCCGATCCTGGGGATTCCAACGATTCCGGAGATTCCAGCGATTCCGGCTATCACGCATCAGATCGCCGCCGCTCTCCCCGATTTGATACCGATGCGTTCCTCGCCGGTCTGGACGCCATCTACGACGGCCATCGAGCAGGCCAAGACGCCGAAGCCTACTTGCAACAGGCGATGGCTGATGCCGAAAACGCCGGCGACAACGCCGGATTGCTGACCGTCCTCAACGAAACGATGGGATTCTACCGCTCCCAGGGGCGTCATGAGGACAACCAATGGATTGTGCAACGGGCGCTCGAACTCGGCATCCGCATGGGAATCGTCGGCAGCGAGGCATGGACGACGACGCTCGTCAACGCCGCCACCGCAATGCGCGCCGCACGGCAATACGACCAAGCGGAGGACTTGTACCGTCAGGCACTTGAGAACGCGAGAACGACCTACGGCCCCCGCGACAGACGACTCGCAGCCCTGCATAACAACCTATCCATGCTCTACAGCGAGACAAACCGTCTGGGCAAGGCGCACGACCAGCTCGTGCAGGCGATGGGCATCCTCGAGGATTCGGGCGCGGACCGGCATACGGACCCCGACATCGCATCCACCTACGTCAATCTTGCGCTTGTCGAACTGGAATTGTGGCATGAGACACGCAAGAACGAGGCCGCTGGCAGAAGCGAAGCGAATGCGCAATCCCCGGCGGAATGGCTTGACCAAGCCGACGAGGACGCCCAGCATGCGTTGACGATCTACGACGAAGGCGATTTGACCCACAGCGCGCATTATGCGTCCGCATTGGCCGCGGCGGCGCAGGTACGCTTCACGCGCGGCGCATTCGCAGATGCCGTGGCCTCGTATGGCAAGGCACTCGACGTCATCGCCGAATGCTACGGCACCGACACGGAGTATTACCGGACCACCAGCGAGAATCTCCAGGCCGCCAAGGGCGCGCTTGCAAAGCAATCGACATCCGTCACGCAGGTCGCGGGGCCTCCAGCGCAGGGGCGGCGTGAAGCCCAGACCAATCGTCGGCACGACGGCAAGCGGAACATCCCTTCGGACAGTGCTGATCTCAAACCGGACATCACCGGCCTGCAACTGGCCCGTCGCACATGGACGGAATTCGGCAAGCCGCTGATCGCGGAACACTACCCGGAGTATCGGGATCGCATCGCCGCCGGATTGGTCGGGCACGGTTCGGAATGCTACGGTTTTGACGACTTACTCTCCCGCGACCACGATTTCGGCCCCGGCTTCTGCCTGTGGCTGACCGACGAGGATTACGAGCGGATCGGCGAGCGCCTGCAAGCGGACTACGACGCCTTGCCGGAGCGATTCCTCGGGTTCGGGCCGCGCCAGACCACACCACGCGCACAGGGTGCCGGCAGACGGGTGGGCGTATTCCGCATCGGTGACTTCTTCGAATCCCTGACCGGATACCGCCAAGCACCTAGTGCCAACCATCCGCATGAATGGCTGATGCTGGACGAGGCGACCCTCGCCACGGCTACCAACGGCCAGGTGTTCGCCGACCCGCTGGGCGCATTCTCCAAGACACGCCAAGGCTTCAAGCTCATGCCCGACGATGTGCGATTGTCACTGATTTCGCGCCGATTGGGCATGATCAGCCAAGCCGGCCAGTACAATCTGCCCCGGATGCTGCGCCGCGGTGATGGCAGCGCGGCGTGGCTGTCCATCAGCGAATTCGCGGATGCCGTCTCCTCGCTGGTATTCCTAATCAACACGCCGATTTCTGCCGGATACGCGCCCTATTACAAGTGGCGATTCGCCGCCCTGCGCCGACTCAGCGCCCGCATGGGTACGCGGCTCGCCGGCGTTTGCGAGCAGTTGGAGCAGATTCTGCGGCTATCCGGCGACGCCTGCTACGGCGAAGGAGCATCATCGCGTGATGCGGCCGACGAAATCAGCACTGTGGTCAAGGCCATATGCTCGGATATCGTCGCCGAACTCCAACGTGAAGGATTGACACACAGCAACGAGCGGTTCCTCGAATGGCAGCGACCGCATGTCGAGGCGCATATCGTCAGCGATGCCGCCTGTTTGCACGGCATCTAGGCGAATTCGACGAATCGCCGGGAATACGCCGAATGGCCGGCATTGGACACCGAATCGTAGGCGGTTCAGCGGCTGTGCGATTGTTTTCCGGCGGTTCGCCAGCGCTGTTGTGTCTGTGCAATTGCATCTGTGCAGTTGTGTCTGCGCAGTTGTGTCCACACAGCACCGTCTACACAGTCGCGCTCAGTGTGTCGTAATAGCGCCGGCGGCGAATCGGGCCATGCGCAGCGGGACGGGCATGCATATCATGGCAAATGTTCGCACTGCGAATCAGATGGAATTCGACAGAAAGAGGATGCCATGTCCCAACAGCCGCCGATGGTCACGGTCCGCGCCGACAATCCGATGGTTGAAACGGTGATTCGGCTGGAATGGGACCAGTTCCAGCGCACGGACAATGAAGGCGGCCGGGCGGCATGCCAAGGCAACTGGCCAATGTTCCACGAGATGCGGCTGAGCCAGTTCCTCACTTGGACCCCAGCACTGCTGGCAAGCTACGAGAACGATCTACGGCAGGCGGACCGTGTCGGGCGCAATCTGGTCACCGAAAAATACGCACGGATGATGGCCTCCACCGCGCCCGACATCTACCGCGAACGTATCGAACCGTATATTCCCCGGCTTTCCGAGCAACGGGTGGATCGTCAGGAGCAGGTGATCGCCCGGCAGGTCGCGTGGGCGCGCGAATTCGCGGGCCGCTGGCCGGCACTCGGGGAGACGATGCGTGTACTGACCACCGCCGAGGACACGCCTGAGCAGACGTCGTTCGAGACCTATCTGCGCGGCGAATTAGGCACGTATTCGGATACCACCTTCGACGAATACGAGCGTCTGGTGGCGTATATCGCCGAGCAAGGCGGCAATCTGACCGAGCAGACCGTACGCAACACGGTCCGGCTGGAGGGATATGCGGGGCTCGACGAAGCGCAGGCGGCACAGGCGAGGCAGGCGGCGGCGCAAGGCTCGTACAACCAGCAAGACCGGTAAAGGACCACGCAATCCGTAAAATTCCCCATCCGGTGCGAGGGCATGAAAAGCGACGGGAAACCGGGAAATCAGGACAATCCAAGACCACGAAGGCAGGAACGGCATTTGGACACCACAACAGAAGACCATGAAGAACGCGAGACAGCGGCCGGAACCGCAACCACCGCGGAAAACCGTGAGGAGCGTGGACGTCACCGGCTCATGATCGTCGAAGGCGTGGCGCTCGTAATCCTCATCATCCTCGCGGGCATCGGTTCCGCAATCGGCGCGAACTGGCGGGTGGAACCGTATACGGACCATATCATGGTCGGCTCGTCCAGCACAGCAATCGCGGCGAACGGCCTATCAACCACGCAAGAAGGCACCTACAAAGTCAAAACGACGAAACTCACCATCAAACTCACCGGCACGGTCAGCGTGAACGCGATCCTGCGCGAACCGATCGGGGCTCCTGGCAAACGCCCCGCTTGCGTGTTCGTGCATGGCGCCGGGACGGGCAGGGCGTCTGAAGTGTACGGCGATATCGCCCCCGCAATGGCGTCCGCGGGCATCGTCACGCTGGTACCGGACAAACGGCTGGACAACTATTCGTGGACGAGCCGCGACTATCAGGCCATGGCCCGCGACTATCTCGTCTCGTGGAAACTGCTGGCAGGATTGAACGACGTCAACCCCTCGCAGGTGGGCGTGTATGCGGAATCGGAAGGCACGTGGATCGCCACCGTCATGGCGAAGCGGCAGCCGGATATCGCGTTCATGATTCTCACATCCCCGCCGGTGGTGCCCGGGCGTGACCAGATGGCGATGGCGGCGACCTCGTACGCGACCATCGCGGGCGCGCCTCAAAGCGTGGTCGATGAGCTGCCGACGCTGATCAGCCTTGATTTCTCGCTCGTCGGGCTGGAATATGCGGATTTCCCGGCACAGGATTATTACTCTGCGCTTACCATGCCACTGCTCATCAATTACGGGACCATTGACCCGTCCATGCCAATCGAGCAGGGGGCGCGTACGCTGATCGACGCAGCGAAACGCAACGGCAATGCGAATGTGACAGTACGGTACTACCCGACGAATCACCAGATGCGCACCGGCTCGTCACTGTCATTGCCCGGATTGCCGCTGGAACGGCATTACACGCATGATCTCGAGGATTGGACCAACGCCGTGGCCGCCGGCACCACGGCTACGGACTGGGCCACGCCGAAGATCGCCGGAAGCCAGCCGCATCAACGGTTTGCGGCTCCTTCTGAAACACCGCATGGCATGATCGGGTCGGTTTCTCTGGCGCTCGCGTTGATGGCGGCACAAATCCTGTGCGTGATCGCCGCTGTCATCGGAGCGATTGCGCTGTGGATCAGCGGACGGCTGCGCGCATCGAGAACGCAGACGCTGATGGTGCATGATCATCAGTCCGAAGGCACGCCGGCGGGTACTCCACGATTCGGGCGCGGCGCGGCTCCCCTGCTCGCCGCTAGCGTCGTGGTTCCCGTATTGGTCGCCGGCACACTCGGTTGGTATCTGGTCACGCTCGGGAAAGCGGCATTGTCGCTGACAAATCGCGCCGATGTGTTGCGGCCTGGTTGGACGGCGCTGCAAATCGGCGCCGCCGCCTGCCTGTTGTTGCTGTTCCTGGTGTTCACGATGGTGATGCACAATGTCCGCAGATACCCCGACGAGCCGTCCATCGCGACTGGCGCCGGGCATGTTATCGTCGCCGTGCTCGTGCTCGCCGCGCTGGTGCTGTCCATCATCGTATTCATGTTCTGGGGTCTGCGATAGCCCGTCCTCCAGCTTCTGCCGACGCTTAGCGGTCGTCAGTGTCGGCAGAA
>NZ_JBJEIH010000017.1:0-8933 GCF_051876855.1 Bifidobacterium sp. | reverse complement strand
GTCCGACAGGGTGTCGGGTTTTGTGGCGGCGGCGCCATGTCGGGCGCGTTGCCGCGTCACGAGCGATACCGCGTGGCAACGATACCGCGGCGGGCGTGGACGCGTCGCTTGTCCCGCGTTGTGCGCTACTTGCGTTCGCGGCGGCTGGATACCGCGTTGGTCACTGCCCAGATGATGGCGATGACCACAAGCGCGACCCCGACCACACCGATGCTGACCGCCACGGCGACCCACGGATCCACCGCGCCGAACGGCCAATTGGGGACCATGCCGGCCATGACGATCGCTACCGCCCCAAGCAAAACCAGCAACACGCCGAGCACCACGGTTCCGGCGCTGACGCCCGTCGGGGCCGGGGTATGGATGACAGGCGTCGGCTGGGCGGAGGCAGTCGCCTCGGCAGACTTGAAGGGTGCGCCCGTGTACATCGGCACGGTGTTGTCACCGAGCGGATGCGACTGGCGATGCGCTTCATTCGCCGCCTGCTGCCGGCGGCGCGCCAACTCATCGAGCGGAATGCCGCCACGCGGAACGGATGACCCAGACGACTCAGAGGGCTCAGACGGTTCAAACTGTTCAACCGGTTCAGACCGCCGGGACATCGGCCGGGTGGCGTCCTCCTGCGAAACCGACTGCGACACGACCTGTGTCTGTGCGGTATCCATCATCCGGGAAGTCTGCGGCATGACTTCCGTACGCGTGGCATCGTCCGGCTCCGCCTGCGGCATGATTTTGGTGTCCGCAACCGGTTCGTCCGCGTTGACGTGCTGCATGGTTACGGTTTCGACCGTATCCCGATTCTTGGCTTCACTCATTTCGTACCTTCTTTCTTGGCGTTGTCAGATGAGATGCGGACATACCCCTTGCCATTGCCCCCGTAGCTCACGTCGACCCATCCCTGAATCGTCGAAGCGTCGATGGTCAGTTCCGGCGTGGATACGAAGTCGAAATCATCGTCATCGAAATCATCGTCATCGTCATAATCTTCGTCATCGTTCTCATCCTCGTCATCGCTGTCGCTGTCCGAATCGGACTTCGACGAATGCGAGGATTTGCTGTCAGACCCCGAAGAGGCGGACGGCTCAGGATTAGCCACATGACCTTGATCCGACGCCGACATATCGATGTACACGCCGTCGTCGAATCCAACCTGGACGAATCGGGAGTCAACCAGCAGATATTCGCCGCCCACTCCGTTGGTGCCCGTGTAACCAGCGTGTTTGAACCGGTAAGTGCAGTATCTGGGCAGTTTCACATCCACCTTGACGTCGCTCGCGATAATCCGGTAGGTTCCCGTCGGACAGTACGACTCATAGTCGTGCTCGACGTCGGTCATCTTGTGGGTGCCGTAGCGTTCACCGTAATCACTTAGGTCGATCGTCACCTTGTCGTCGGAATAGCTGTCGCCAACGAAATAAATGCCGTCATTGAGGCGTTTGAGCGTCGTCTTGGTCGTGGTCAGGGTCGTCGAACCGTTGACATCCACCCGTTCGTAGCCTTCCGCCTGCCGATTGATGTCAGTCAGGCAATACCCGGTGGCACCCGCGGTGAACACCATGACTACCGTGATGAACACCGACATCCACACCAGCGGGTGCAAACCGCCGGTACGGCGTCCTTTGGCGCCAAGCACGACCAGCAGCACGCCGAGTGCGACACAGACGCATCCAATCCAACCGGTCGCCGATGCGACCATGCTGACCACCTGCGGTTCGCCATGGTTACGGCTCATATACCAGAACACCATCAGCGCCGCCGACAACAGCACCAGGCCGAACGAGGCGAGCACCACGAGCGGACCGGCGGGCTTGCGGCGAGTGTGTACTGTGCGAGGTTGCACGGCTTCGACCGGGCGAGCAGGCTGAGCCACATACCGCGGGTACGGCTGGGGCTGCACCGGCGGGACAGGACCCTGCCCTTGCATCGGCATCGCAGGATTGCCAGGCATGGGCGCCCCCGGCATCGGCGTTGGCGGCGCAATCGGCCTTACACGCCCGGAACGATACGTCGTTGCGTTGAACATCACCAAAACCAACGCGAGCGCGACAAGCGAGACCCACCCGGTGATATCCCAACGCCAACGGTCACTCATCAGCCACGACATGACCGTGCTGACGACGATGAACATGGCGATCGGGGCGAACACCCACTGCCAGCCGTCACCGCCGTGCAGAACATCCTCGGCGATGATATGGCCGTTGTTGGTGACATCCGGCATCAGCAGCCACGCGAAAATGTAGACGTACACGCCGAAACCGCCGAAGAAGGCGAGGATGATGACGATGGCGCGCACCAAGGCGGGGCTCCAGCCCAACCGGTGGGCGACGCCAGCGCACACACCGCCGATATACCGGTCTTCGGTGCGGACCAGACCGCTTTGCCTGACCCACCCGAAGAACATGTCGCGCCAGTCGCGTTTCGCTGTTTCGCGCGGTTCGGGCTGGCTGGGAGGATACCAATTGCCGTTGCGGGAGCCGGACTGGCCTGCCGTCGGGGGATTGGCGTATTGGCGTTGGGCGTTGTTGTCACGGCCTTGTTGGCCGCCGCGACCTTGCGCCTCGCCGGGTTGCGTTTGCCGCGTGGATTGGGTTGATTGAGTTGATTGGGTTGATTGCGCAGGTTGCCCAGGCTGCGTTGATTGCGCCGGCTGTGCCGCCGCATCGCCGGGTTGCCGCTGCGGCATCGGCTGTTGCGATTGATCATGTGTATTGCTCATGCTTCCATTACAACAACCTCCCGCAGCCGAACGTATCGGGGAAACACCCGATTTATCCCTGAAAACAGGGTATGAACCCCGATGATATGCCCCAAGGGGCGCACAATGGAATCATGACGCAAACCACGAACGCCCCTCGACGGACGAACATCCCGCCCGCCGACACACGGCCATATCAGGCGCCTGCTCCGCTTGCGCCGGCGAAACTGCCGCTGCTCAGACCCAAATACGGCAGGATGCTCTGCGGAGTCTGCCGAGGCATCAGCATGCATCTGGGCATCCCCGTGTGGCTGGTCCGGCTCGCGTTCATCTGCTCCTCGTTCGTTTTCGGCGCAGGCATCATCGCCTATATCTTCCTGTGGCTTACCGTGCCGGTCGGCGATCCGGTGCGTGAGGCGCGGCGCATGAGCCCTGTCAGTCAATCGCCGCTGTCCCGCGGCAACGCCCCCTACCCGATGCCCGGCGCTTCGGCCGCTGCTATGCCGCAGCCGGTCACGGTTGTTCCCGGACATGTGCCAGGACAAGCGGGCAACCCATCACGGACGCAGGTACCGACTCCTGCTCCTGATGTTTCGGTTCCGGCAACGAATCGCTCGGGCGCCCCGAACACTGCCGCGCCAGACACAGCCAGACCCGATGCCGCCGCACCGCCGAGTGCATCCTACGCATCGGCCGATGAGCGCGCAACTCCCGCAGCCGAATCGATGGAGAACGGCGAAAGCCTGCTGGACGCCATCCGCCGCGCCCCAAAACCGGCAATCATCGCCTTGTCAGGCGTCATCATGCTGATTATCAGCGGCGTCATGCTCTATACCGGGGAAACCGCAATGATTCTCCCGGCGATCATGACCGTCAGCGGCGTGCTCATCGCCTGGCTGCGATTCAACGACGCCCAACGTCAGTGGCCCACCGCAATACTCGGGCTGGCACTCCTCGTTGGCGCGTTCTGTATCACCGTACTCTTGGAACCTGGCACACCTCAGATGCACGGCAAAACCATCCTTGCCGCTGTCGCCCTGCTGGTGGCCACCGCACTCGCCGTCATCCCGTGGATCATGTCACTGACGCGTTCCCTGAGCACCGAGCGCGCGCTCAAAGAACGCGAGGAGGAACGCGCGGATATGACCGCGCACCTGCATGACGGGGTATTGCAAACGCTGGCACTCATCCAACTGCACAGCAGCGAGCCGCAGACCGTGCTCGCACTGGCGCGTCAACAGGAGCGCGAACTGCGCAACTGGCTGTATCAGGAGCGTACTGCGCCCGATAAATCCGTCAGCGCGGGCATCAAGGACATCGCCGCCGAAGTCGAAGACGAATCAGGCAAAGCGATTGAGGTAGTGACGGTCGGCGACGCGCAGCCATGCACCCAGACCGACGCGCTGCTGAACGCCACCCGGCAGGCGCTGATCAACGCGGTCACGCACGGTGGGGAGCCGATTTCCGTCTATTGCGAGGCGGGAGCGACCACCGTGGACGTCTACGTGCGCGACCACGGCGAAGGCTTCGATGTGAACGCCATACCCGAAGGCCGGCTCGGCATCCGCGAATCCATCATCGGCCGCATCAAACGCCGCGGAGGCACGGTGCAAATCGTGTCCCGGCCGCATTGGGGCACCGAGGTGCGTATGCACATGCCCATCGGCGACACAGCGAGTCCCACCGGCGCACGCACGCATATCATGGACAGCGCAAGCAACGACCAGCACAGGGCATCAGGAATCGAGGAGCAATGAGCCATAGCGAACAAGACGGCAACGCGGACGGCAACGACATCCGCATCGCCGTCGTCGACGACCACGAGATGTTCAGGGCTGGCGTCATCGCCACCTTGCAGACGGATTTCGATATCGTCGGGCAGGCGGGTGATGTCGAGGGTGCCATTGAGATGATTGCGCAGACCAAGCCCGATGTCGTGCTCCTAGACGTGCATGTGCCTGGCGGCGCAGGCGGCGGCGGTACGGAAATTCTCACCCGCTCGCACCCGCTCTCCCCTGATTCCGTGTTCCTGGCGTTGAGCGTCTCGGATTCGCCTCAGGATGTCGGTTCGGTAATCCGGGCGGGGGCGCGCGGATATGTGACCAAGACGATAACCGGTGATGATTTGGCCAGCTCCATCAGGCAAGTGCACGAGGGATACGCCGTGTTCTCCCCCAAACTCGCCGGATTCGTGCTGTCCGCCTTCCAAAACGGCGGAATCGCGCCCGAAGGCGAAATCCACGACGACGAGCTCGACAGGCTGTCGGCGCGCGAACAGGAAGTCATGCGCCTCATCGCTCGCGGATATACGTACAAGGAAGTCGCAGCCGAGCTGTTCATCTCGGTGAAAACTGTGGAAACCCACGTCAGCGCGGTGCTGCGCAAACTCCAGCTGTCCAACCGGACCGAGCTGACGCGTTGGGCGGCAGACCGGCGCATTGTGTGAATGGCGACGATGGCGGTCCGATTGTCCGATTGAACTGCCCGACTTAGCCGGCTGATTGAACCGCATCGTCGGGATAATCAGGACAAGCCAAGCACTGCGCGCGCCTGGTCGGCGGATGTGAACGTCGCCCCGCGCAAACCGGCGATTCTCGCCCCACGCGCGTTGCGGGGATTGTCGTCAAAGAATACCGTGGACTGCGGGTCAATACCGAAGCGATCGATCGCGCGCAGATAAATCGCCGGGTCAGGCTTGAGCAGACGCTCCTGCGACGAAACGAGCGTGTCTTGCAGCCGGCTGAACACATCGAATCGCGAATGCGCGATATCAACCGCATCCGTCGTGAAATTCGTCAGGCCCCATACCCGCACGCCGGCAGATTGCAGGTCATCGACCAGCTGGTCCATGCCATCAAGCACGCCGAAAATCGCCCGCTCCTCATGCTCGAGCCACATTCGCAGCACCCACGTGACCGCCGGACCGTGGTGGCGTGAGTATTCGGCAAGGACTTCCTGCGTCGGGACGCCGGAATCGAGCAGACGGTCGATGAAATCGTAGCCCCACTCGTCCGCGGGATCGAAGAACATGTCAATCACGCCCTGCGGATACAAGCCCTCAAGCGCACGCCACGGACGCCAATCCAGCAGAACATCACAATAATCGAAGATGACGTCGGTGATTGGGCCGCCGTGCGAGGCGATCAGGGTCTCGCCTGCGTGGAATGGCGACTCTTGATTGTTGATGCCGCCGGTGTTCTCGTGATTATGCTCGCTCATGACTCATATTGTCTCGCACGGCGGTGTCAATGATTGTTGATGTGTCGGCTGGTGGTGGCATTGAGTGGCGCTATCAAGTGATGTTGCCGGGTGGTATGGCCGTGTGATTTGGCCGAGTAATTTGGCCTAGTGTCTGAGCTTGATGAAGCTGCCGTTGTATTGTGTTAATCCGGCTTATGCGGTGTCATCACTGTTTCCGGTCGGCCCCGGCGATCAATTTGTATGGTTTGAGGGGAAGGGCCGTTAGAGGATGGCGGCTGCGGGATGAAGGATGGGATTTGAAGGGCAATCGGACATCATCACGTCCCTGCACCGAATCGGAGAACGCTGGGCGGAATAGGAATCAGTTCACTCCGACGCTGGGCCACACCCGGCCACCAGCTGGGATGCAGCCACGAACCCGCGGAATCCCAAGGATTTACTTGCACCGCAACAATCAACCACCACCCGGACCGCCACCCGGAGTGCCCGAAACGCGGACTAGATTGGAGAATGCGAGCCGAAAACCGATCCAGTCCACAAAGGTGCATGCCATCACGCACCCCGCAACCATGGCCGCTGCGCGAATCCGCAGCATATCAACGATCCGCCAGCACCACGAGGGCCAGCCGCCGACGCACCAGCCGCGCAATCGCCCAGCCCCATGGACCGAATCGGAAATCGCATGACGATATCGGAACCAGTCCGCACAGAGACCGGAACGCCCCCTGCCGCCAGCCACGGCACCACCACAGAACCGCGGAATCCCAACAATCCACTCACACCATCACCATCAGCCGCCGACTGACCAGTCACCCGAGACATCCGAAACGCGGACCAAAACGGAAAATGCGAGCCGAAAACCAATCCGGTCCACAAAGGCATCCGCCGTCGAACATCCATGCAACCACGGACACACCGCAAACCGCAGAATACCAACGCTCCACCAACACCACGAGGACCAGCTACCGGGACACCGGCCACGCAACCACACGAACCCACGGACCAAACCGGAAATCGCACGATAACACCGGAACCAGTCCACGCCGGCATCGGAACACACCCGGCCGCTCAAACCGTTCACGCCGATCAAGTCTCAGTATCGGCAAGCGCAGCCATCTCTCCGCTTCTGCCGACGCTGAGACACCTCAACCGAATACCACGGCACACCCGGCTGCCCCACCACCAGACACACATTTTGATCTATAACCCCAATTACATGACGTGTCGGCCGAAACCCGATTACACCCGGTTTTCGGCTTGATAACAAGAAACCCCGTGGAGCGGACTCCACGGGGTACTGCGGACAGGGCGAGATTCGAACTCGCGGTGGCTTGCACCACAACGGTTTTCAAGACCGTCTCCATAGACCGCTCGGACACCTGTCCATGCGTTTGCGCGCACAAACGGTTAGTTTACCACGAGGTCTGCATCAGACTGCGACCCCGCGATAAATATACTTGCACGATGCGCGTGCAAACACGGATTGAGAAGGCTCAGGCCTCCCACTTGCGCGGTTCGATGACTTCCTTACCGCCCATGTACGGACGCATGGCCTTCGGAATCTCGATGGAACCGTCAGCCTGCTGATGGTTTTCGAGAATCGCAACCAGCCAGCGGGTGGTGGCCAGCGTTCCGTTCAATGTGGACACCGCGCGGGTGGAGCCGTCCTCGGTACGCTCACGGATGTTCAGGCGACGCGCCTGGTATTCGGTGCAGTTCGAAGTGGAGGTGAGCTCGCGGTAGCGGTTCTGCGTCGGCACCCAGGCCTCGCAGTCGAACTTGCGGGCGGCGGAAGCGCCCAGATCGCCGGCGGCAGTGTCGATGATGCGGTACGGCACCTCGACCTTGCCCAGCATCTCCTGCTCCATCTGCAGCAGGTGCTGATGCTCGGCGCGGGAGTTCTCCTGCTTGCAGTAGACGAACATCTCAACCTTGTCGAACTGGTGGACGCGGATGATGCCCATCGTGTCCTTGCCGGCGGCGCCTGCCTCGCGACGGTAGCAGCTGGACCAACCGCAGTAGCGCAGCGGGCCGTTGTTAAGATCGAGGATCTCGTTCTCGTGCATGCCGGCGAGCGCGACTTCGGACGTACCGACCAGATACTGGTCATCCGGCTCGCGCAGACGGTAGATTTCGTCCGCATGTGAGTTGAGGAAGCCTGTGCCGGCCATGACTTCGGGGCGCACAAGCGTCGGGGTGATGGCGAGCGTGAAGCCGTGCTCCTCTGCCTGGTCGACGGCCATGGTGAGCATGGCGATCTGCAGGCGGGCGACCGCGCCACGCAGGAAGTAGAAGCGGGAGCCGGAGACCTTGACGCCGCGCTTCATATCGATGCCAGCAACGCCTTCACCGAGCTCGAGATGGTTCTTCGGTTCGAAACCTTCCGCGGCGAAATCGCGGATGGTGCCGACCTTCTTGACGACCACGTAGTCATCCTCGCCGCCTTCCGGAGCTTCCGGCTCGACGATGTTGCTGAGCTTCCACATCGCAGTCGTGTACTCGGCCGCGGCCTGGTCTGCGGTGTCCTTGTATTCGGAGACCTTATTGGACAGTTCCTTGGTCTGGGCGATGATCTTCGCCTTCTCCTCAGGAGCGGCGGTGGCAATCTTCTTGCCCATGTCCTTCTGTTCGGCGCGTGCGGCTTCGAACGCCTTGAGCGACTCGCGACGGGTTTCGTCGGAGCGGAGCACCTCGTCGACAAGTTCCACGGATTCCCCGCGCTTACGCTGGGACTCCTTGACAATGTCCGGATGTTCACGGATGAATTGAATATCAAGCATAGTTCAAGACTAATGCGGCAAGCCGACACGTGACTGCTGGCCGTAGGTGCCGGCGCCGGCAACGCGAAACAATTCGTGGAGGGACCGTCAAATTCTCGAGTTTTGTCCATAGACATCCCAGCGAAACAGGTAAGAATGGAACCTATGCAGTCGTCCAAGATGCCCATAGCGGTTGTTCAGGACAATATCCGAAAACACCTGAAGGCATTTCCCAAAGGGGTTTTCGCATGATGGTCCGCCGATGGTGCAGAAGCGCG
>NZ_JBJEIH010000016.1:0-3195 GCF_051876855.1 Bifidobacterium sp. | reverse complement strand
GCGGATTGAACATTTCCCGGCCGTTCCTCTTGGGCAACGTCGCTGTTGCCGGATGAGGCGGTGCGTAACCATCTGCGCACGATTGTGTTTCGGGGGTGGTGTGGCGGGGTGCGCGTGGGGCTTGGCGAGGCTGTGGGGTGGTGGGGTTGGCTCACACAACGACCCGGCCGACGGCAGAAACCGGTCAACCGGACCCACAGAACGGCCACCGTGTGAGGATTCACTCACACGGTGGGGAGTTTTCGGGTGGTATCGGGGGACGCGGCGGGGATGAGATCCGGAAATGGCCGCAACGGGCGGCACCGCCCTAACTCAGGCAGTTGCGGCTTGGACCAGGCATTGGGCGACGCGCTCGGTGATCGCTTCGGGTTGCGAAATCGTCACTCGCATCGCATTGCCTTGGGTGATGCCCGCATCGGTCAGCAACGTTGCGGCCGCGCCATCAATACCAATAGTCGAAGCACAGCTGAAACCGCCTGCTCCAACAGTTCCGATGCCTGCGGTGTCGGCAACATGATAGGCGGCGTCACCGATTTCGCGACCAGCCCTGCAACCAGCATCCCCGACACTGGCAGCGCTGACCCCACCAGTCCCAGCAACACCACCAACCTCAGCGTCACCGCCAGCACCAGCGACATCAACGCCCGCAGTCCTCTCAACACCTACAACCCCAGCAATCACATCGCTCCCGACGATTCCACCATCCACCCAATCGTCGCCGCCGATCACACACTCCTGCACACGCGAACCGTCATCACTTGCCAAAACACGGAATTCCGGCAGAAACCGTCCACCTTCCGCCACACGGATATGCTCCCGCGCGAGAATCCGCCTCGCCGCAGCCGGATCGCGCACCGGCAACCACATGTTGAACCCGCTCCCCGGCACGGTTTGCATCCCGAAACGCTCCAACAGCGCAGCCATCGTCTTGCGTCTGAGCGCATACGTATGGCGCGCCCCCGCAATGGTCGAATACGCTTGACGGTCCGCAAGCATCTCGCACAGCAGCTCCTGCAAGAACCGGCTCACCCAGCCAGCTCCCAGCCGTCGCCGCTCCACAATCGCATCAACCGCTTCGCGCGTCCCCGACAATGCCGCAAGCCGCAAATCGGGGCCATGCGATTTCGAAAAACTGCGGATATGAATCACCCGGTCAGGCAACAGGGACCCCAAGGACACCGCGAATACATCAGCGACCATGCCACTGCTATCATCCTCGAGAATCGGCGGAATCTCGCGCCCGGCAACCTCCTGCTCCCACATGCGCAGCACCCGGGCAATCACCGACAACCGTTGGGGCGTATAGCTGATACCCGTAGGATTCTGCGCCCGCGGCTGGATGATGATCATGCCGATGCGACGGCCCTGGTCACGCGTCGGCCCTGCGGACGGACTGAAACGCTCCAGCACCTCGAACAGAAGATTGGGATCCATGCCTTCCGCGTCAACCGGCACGCCAACGGCGATTGCCCCATTTTCGCGCAGCACATCAAGAATGAACGGGTACGTGGGCGATTCGACAATCACGACATCGCCATGGCGCACGAATGTGGCGATGGCGAGCGCAAGTCCATCCCCCGCCCCGGACACCATGGTCATCGCCTGCGGATCATACGGCCAGTCGCCGCGCAATTCTTCCTCCAGCATCGGCAGGATTGTCGGCCCGGTGTACGAGTTCACGAATGCCCGCCGGTTGCCGAGCCGGGCCAAATATGGGCGGATTGGCGGCAGAAGCGTATTGTCCGGGGTTCCGCGGGACAGGTCGATGACCGGGGTGTGGACGGCGTCGAAGCCTCGCGCCTGGCCGGATGCACGCCTGTCGAATCCGGACACACCGGCACCCGATGCGCGAGAAGCGGACACGCCGGTATTTCGACCGGATTTTCGACCATGATTCGGCCCGGCATCGCGTCCGTCGGCACGCCCCTCGCCTATTCCGTTGGCACGCACGTCAGTACGCCCAGCCGCCCTTTCGGCATCGCGCTCTGCATCGTGTCCGGCATCTTCACTGACCTGTTGCCCAGATTCTTCTTCATCGCCCGGCATTCCGAGGATTTGGCTCGCATCGGACATGTCGAATATGGCACGGGCGCCCGCCGCAGAAGGCATGGTTGTACGCGCTCCCCGGCCATCCGCGCCTCCTGCGAATGACGCAGCTGCGGCAGGTGGAATGTTCACTTCGGACAGCGCCTGCGGAAGCACGAACGTGCCGGCTCTACCCCGTGAATGGACGACCCCCGAACGTGCGAGCATATGGTACGCGGCGGAAACCGTGGCCGGGCTCACGCGAAGCGTCGCCGCAAGTGCGCGAACGGTCGGCAAACGGGTTCCTTCGGGCAGAACTTCAGTGGAGACCAGCGTGGTCAGTGATTCGACGATGCGTTGCGGAGTCGCCTTCGCGGTCTGGGTACGGACGAATCCCGCAAGCCGCTCGGCGTCGACGACCAGCGTCTGCCCTGCCCGAATGTCGGACGCTGCAGAATCCGCGGCAGAATCCGCAGCGCTGGAATCCGCATCACCGGAATCGACATCGTCCGGATGACGAATCCTCGAATCATTGTGCTTCTTGTCTGTGATCATTTCGTCTTCTCGCCTTCTGAACTCTCCGCGGCCCACGCGCACACGCTTCATATGACATGCCAAGTATCGCCAATCGCGGTTATTCCGGTGTTTCACGGCGATGCACAACAGGAAATGTCCACGTAAAACACGAAATGTTCATTGCCCACAATGCCAATTGCAAGGTCACATGACGTCACATGCGATGCAAAAGAACACAGCCGGCCCGACGCCGGAACCCATCCAAGGAAAGGACACATCATGGGACACGATTGCTCGGCAGATGAGACGATCTGGGACGACGCCTACGCGTTGGACCGCGCGCACGTTTTCCACTCCTGGCACGCGCAGCGCAACCTCCACCCAACCGAGGTAGTCACCGGCCACGGCGTGTGGCTCAACTACGCGGATGGCCGTGAGATGCTGGACTTCACCAGCCAGCAGGTCAACGTGAATATCGGCTACCAGCACCCCGCGGTCGTCGCGGGCATCAAACAACAGGCCGAATTGCTCGCCACCATCGGCCCCGACTACGCGAACCTAGCCCGCGGGCGGGCCGCCTCGCTCGTGGCACGACGCGCGCCAGAAGGGTTCGACAAGGTGTTCTTCACAAACGCCGGCGCCGACGCGAACGAG
>NZ_JBJEIH010000015.1:0-17175 GCF_051876855.1 Bifidobacterium sp. | reverse complement strand
CGGCCCCGCCGCTGGCGATGATCGGTATGGTGACCTGCGAACGCATCGCACGAATCATCTCGAGATCGAATCCGTTCTCGGTTCCATCAGCATCCATTGAGTTCAGCAGTACTTCGCCTGCTCCAAGTTCCTGGGCCCGGCGGGCCCACCAGAGCGCGTCGATGCCGGTGGAATGGCGGCCACCCATGGTCGTCACTTCGAAACCCGACTGCGTGTGCTGCTCGCCGCGTTCGCGACGCGCATCCACGGAAAGCACCAGGACCTGGCTGCCGAAACGCTGGGAAATGTCGCTGATCAGCGTCGGATTGTTGATTGCGGCCGTGTTGACACTGACTTTGTCTGCGCCACACCGCAAGAGCTGGTCGACATCTTCGACGGAACGGACTCCACCGCCCACGGTAAGCGGGATGAACAGTTGCTGGGCCGTCCTGTTAACGACATCGAACATGGTGCGACGATGTCCTGTGGAAGCGGTCACATCAAGGAAGGTGAGTTCATCTGCGCCCTGACGATAATATTCGGCTGCTAGCTCCACCGGATCGCCCGCATCGCGGAGGTTCTCGAAATGCACGCCCTTGACCACACGACCTGCGTCGACGTCGAGGCACGGAATAACGCGAACCGCCAATGCCATTTGCGACTCCTTGTGTGAAGGGTGAAGCTTGCCTACACGTCACACCATAGCCGCTGGCCTAGAGCAATCCGGCGGTCCGTCTCACCAAGTGGGCGCACAATCTGGATTCGCGTCGTTTCAGGCGGTTTTCCTGTATTTCGCCGAAAGTTGCCCGCACGCGCCGTCGATATCCTGCCCACGGGTGTCCCGCAAAGTTGCCGTGATGCCTGCGCGGTGCAGGATGTCAAGGAATTGGCGCTCGTCCTCCGGTTTGGACGCGGTCCACTTTGATCCCTCGATGGGGTTGAGCGGAATAGGGTTGACATGCGCCCAGTCATCGCCGTAGTGGTTCAAGCGTTTCGCGAGCAGTCGGGCATGTTCAGCCTGGTCATTGATCCCCCGCATCAGCGCGTATTCTATGCTGACCCGGCGTTTGGTCGCCAGATAATAGTCATGGGCGGCATCGAGCACTTGGGTTGTGTTGAACCTGCGGTTCATCGGGACGAGTTCATCGCGCAGCTCGTCGCTAGGAGCATGCAGCGACACCGCGAGGCGGACTGGCAACCCCTCTTGGGCGAGTTTGCGGATGCCAGGCACGACGCCGACCGTTGAGACAGTGATGTTGCGTGCGGAGATGCCAAACCCCTCCGGCGGCATCGCGCTGATTTGCCGGACCGCGCTGATGACGGAACGGTAGTTGCCCATCGGCTCGCCCATGCCCATGAACACGACATTGCTCAATCGACATGGACCGCCGGTGATGCCGCCGTCACGTGCGGTTTTCGCAGCGATGCGCACCTGCTCAAGAATCTCGCCGGTCGACATGTTGCGCGTCAGTCCGAGCTGGCCGGTGGCACAGAACGGGCAGCCCATCCCGCAACCGACCTGGCTGGAGATACACAAGGTGGTGCGGCTCGGATACCGCATGAGCACGGATTCGATCATGGCCCCGTCAAACAGTCGCCACAGTGTCTTGATCGTCGTTCCCTCGTCCGCGCTCTGGTGCGTGACCTCATGGATGAGTTCCGGGAAGAACGCTTCCTGTGCAGTGGCGCTGAGTTTCGACGGGAAATCAGTGAATGATTCGACATCCGTATCGAAATGCGCGAAATAGTGGTTGGCGAGCTGCTTGACACGGAATTTGGGCATGCCAATCGCCTTCGCCGCTGCTACACGTTCCTCAGGGCTCATATCGACCAAGTGGACCGGCGGTTTGCCGCGCCGGGCATGGTCCTTGGCAAGCACATCGCGGAATGCGCCGGTGGTGCCTCCCGGCGTGATGCCGGTCTCCGGCGTCTGCCCCGAGTTCACATCGCCGTCATCGTGCGTGGTCATACATGCTCCTGTCAATTGTGTTGCTTGGTTCCCGTATGCGGGCGTACTTGTGGCATGCCGTCTTGAATGATGTCAACGGCTTGTCGGGGTCATAGACCTGTGACGTACAGCAGCGCCATCATGAACGGCGCGGTCAGCAGAATGGAATCGACGCGGTCCATCACGCCGCCGTGTCCTTTGAGCAGATGCCCCATATCTTTGATGCCGATGTCACGCTTGAGCATGGATGCGCACAGGTCGCCGAACGTGCCCACAACGCCCATGAGGACTCCGACCGCTATCGGCACCCACCAGCGGGATGCCCACAGGGAAGGGTAGGTGCATGCGAAGATGGCGAACGCGCCCGCCATGGCGAACAGGATCGAACCGAGTAGCCCTTCCACAGATTTCTTGGGTGAAATACGTGGAGACAGCTTATGCTTGCCGAACCAGGCGCCGGCGAACAAGCCGCCTGTATCGCTCAACGCAGGCAGGAACACAATCATGATGGCATGAGCGAAGGCATGGCCATGGAAAGTCAGCGACAATGCGATGAAGGACGCGATCAGCGGGATATACAACACGGCGAAGACGGAGACTGCAACGCTGGTCAGCCGACTGTGCTGGATGGTGGCGGAACCGTGGTTGAAGGAGGATTCGAGCCTCGCGCCGGCGTTCGTCTGTGCGAGTTTCCGCTCGACCTCCATGCTCAGACGGTCGCCGAAGCTGAAATTCGCGGTGGCGCTCAGTGTGACGAGCACGATGGAGAGCATGATGCACAAGGCCATGGTCGATACATGCCAAGGCGAATAGTAGGTCGCCAGTAGTGTGACAGTTGAGCAGATCCACAGCATCACCACCGGAATGTGCATGCCGGCGATTGCGAAATCGACTCGAAGCTCCCACAAGGCGAGAATCATGAAGACGACGAGCAGCACCATGAACACGTCCATGCTGATCGCCAGGCATGCGATGATGATCGCGATCAATACGACGGCCGTTGCTATTGCCTGCGGCATGTTGCGACCCGTCTTCTTGTTGATTTCCTCTATCGTTTCGTCGGCGTTGCCGTCATGCTCTACATGTTTGTCCATCATCATCCCTTATCGGCTCACCATCGGAAAACGGGCCCCGACATCCGTGTGTACGGCATGATCGAGGCCCGTCGTGTAGGGGTCCTCAGACCTCCATGATCTCCTTCTGCTTGGTTTCCAGCAGAGAATCAAGTTCGTCTGTGAACTGCTTGGTGATCTTGTCAAGCTCCTTGAGCTGACGATCGCCGTCGTCCTCACCCAAATCGCCGTCCTTGACGGACTTGTCGATGGTCTCCTTGGCCTTGCGACGGATGTTGCGAACCGCCACCTTGCCCTCTTCGGCCTTGGTCTTGGCGATCTTCACATACTCCTTGCGGCGTTCCTCGGTCAGTTCGGGCATGGTCGCGTAGATGACGCTGCCTTCCCTGCGGGGGCTGACGCCGAGATCGGAGTCGCGGATGGCCTTTTCGACGGCGTTCGCCTGAGAGGCGTCATAAGGGGTGACTGCCAGCGTACGCGGTTCCGGAACGCCGATGGTGGCGACGGCCTTGATTGGCGTAGGCACCCCGTAATATTCAACGGTCAGGCCGTTGAGCAGCGCCGGGTTCGCGCGCCCGGTACGGATGCCGGTGAAGTTCTCCTTGGTGGCTTCGACGGACTTGCCCATCTGTTCCTTGGCTTGTTCGATGACTGTGGCCATGATATCTCCTTTGGCGGATTCGTCGTTGAACGACTGGTTGTTCTTATTGTATCGTCATGCGGCGGCGAATCGGCGCACGACGCTTGGTGTTCAGTCGACGAGCGTCGATTGGGCGGTTGACACGAGCGTGCCGAGCTGTTCGCCGAGCAGGGCCTTGGTGACATTGCCCGGCTCCTCGAGCCCGAATACACGAATCGGCTTGCGGTTGTCGCGTGCCATGGACAATGCGGACGCGTCCATGACCGCGAGGTTGTCGACCAGGGCGCGATTGTAACTGAGCGTGGCGAAACGCTGCGCGTTTTCGACTCTGCGTGGATCGGCGGTATACACGCCGTCAACGCCGTTCTTGCCCATCAACACTTCGTCACAGTGGATTTCCAGAGAACGCTGGATGGAAACCGTGTCAGTGGAGAAATACGGCATGCCTGCACCGGCGCCGAAAATCACCACGCGGCCCTTTTCCAGATGCCTGATGGCCTTGAGAGGGATATACGGCTCGGCAACCTGCCCCATCGCGATGGCCGTTTGCACACGGGTGGCCTGGCCTTCCTGTTCCAGGAAGTCCTGCAAAGCGAGGCAATTCATAACCGTGCCGAGCATGCCCATGTAATCGCCGCGGCTGCGGTCGATGCCGGCCTGCTGAAGTTCTGCTCCGCGGAAGAAGTTGCCGCCGCCGGTGACGATGGCCACCTGAACGCCCTGACGCACTGCGGGAACGATTTCCTGGGCGATGCGCCGCACCACTTTCGTATCGATACCGACTGCTCCCCCGCCGAACGCTTCGCCTGAGAGCTTGAGCAACACCCTGCGTGGCTTATCCGTGCCAGTCATATTTGGGCCTTTCTGTGCCTGTCTTATCATTGCCGCCTATACACTGTAGCGTCGATGAACGACAGGCGCGCATGCACTTGCCCGCGGGCGGTACATCACCGCCTGGAGGTTCGCATACAGCTCAAGATAAGAAAACCCGCTGTGGCCAGTTACATGTGACTGACCACAGCGGGTATCAGTTCTGCGCCCGCGGTTTCAACCCTCAGGTGATGGCACGGGCCGGGCTGTCAGAGGACTCAGTCCTCTTCGTCGCCCTTGCCGACTTCGATACGGGCGAAAGCAATCGCCTTCGCACCGGCTTCGTCGAACAGCTTGCCGACGGTCTTGGACGGATCCTTGACATAATCCTGATCCAGAAGCACCGCTTCCTTGTAGAAGGCGTTGAGACGGCCTTCGACGATCTTCGGCGCGATCTTGTCGATGACGGCCTGCGGCTTGCCCTTGGCGGCGAGCTCGTCCGAAGTCTTCTCAGTCGCGATACGACGCTCGGACTCGAGAACGGTCGGATCGACGTCCTCACGGGTGAGCCAGCGCGGGCTCATCGCGGAAATCTGCAGCGCGGCCTCGTGAGCGACCTTTTCACCGGCTTCGTCAGTGGCGATGAGGGCCACGATGGACGGCGGCATTTCGGCGGACTTGCGATGCGCGTAAATCTCGACATGCGGTCCGGCGATCTTGGCGAACTGGCCGACCTTGACATGCTCGCCGAAGAGCGCGGCGGCCTGTTCGATGTCCAGCTTGACATCGCCGTCAGCGGTCTTTGCTGCAAGCACGTCGTCCACGTTGTTCGCGTCGGCGGCGATGGCCGCGTCCAGCACGGACTCTGCGAACTCGACGAACTTCGGGGTCTTCGCCACGAAATCGGTCTCGGAATTGATTTCAACGGCGTAGCCGACCTCGCCGTCCGCGGTCTTGACGACCTTGGACGCGATGGTGCCTTCCTGGGCCTTACGGCCTTCGCGCTTACCCGCTGCCGCGATGCCCTTGGCGCGGATGATTTCCTTGGCGCGGGCGACATCGCCTTCGGCTTCGGTAAGAGCCTTCTTCACATCCATCATGCCGGCGCCGGTTTCTTCACGCACCTGCTTGATCAGAGCTGCAGTGATAGCTGCCATGTGTTGTCTCCTCTTGATTTTGAAGTGATACCCAGCGGCGGGAGATGGTTGGTCTCCCGCCGCCTAGGATAACAAATGCCGCGAATCAGGCCTTGGGCTCTTCGCTCTTGGCTTCTTCGGCCTCGGCAGTCGGGGCGTCCTTGGTCAGGAGCTCCTTCTCCCAAGCAGCCATCGGCTGCTCGGACTTGTCATCGGCCTTGGCCGCCTTGCCGGAACGCTCGAGCAGACCGTCGGCGACGGCGTCAGCCATCAGGCTGGTGAGCAGTTCGATGCCGCGGATCGCGTCATCGTTCGCCGGAATCGGGTAGTCGACCAGATCCGGGTCGGTGTTGGTGTCAACGATGGCGACCACCGGGATGCCCAGCTTGTGGGCTTCGGAGACAGCCAGCGCTTCCTTGTTGATGTCCACGACGAACAGCACCGAAGGAGTGCGGTTCATGTTGCGGATACCGCCAAGCTGCTTCTCCAGCTTGTCCTTCTCGCGCTCAAGCAGCAGCAGTTCCTTCTTGGTCAGGCCGGAACCACGCACGTCGGTGAAGTCCATCTCTTCGAGTTCCTTGAGACGGGCGACGCGCTTGGACACGGTCTGGAAGTTGGTGAGCATGCCACCGAGCCAGCGCTCGGAGACATACGGCATACCGACGCGGGTCGCCTGGTTCTTGATGGCTTCCTGCGCCTGCTTCTTGGTGCCCACGAAGAGAACCGTGCCGTTGTGAGCAACGGTTTCCTTGATGAAGTCGTAGGCGACGTCAATCAGATCAAGGGACTTGAACAGATTGATGATGTGGATGCCGTTGCGCTCCATGAGGATGTACTGCTTCATCTTCGGATTCCAACGGCGGGTCTGATGGCCGAAATGGAGACCGGCCTTCAGCATGTCGCTCATAGTGATCTGAGCCATGGTACTGCTACCTTTCATTGTCGGTTATTGCCTGGCCATGTGCCTCCGCGTGCAACCTGATACCAGGCCGACCGACACGGGGCGTCGCGGACATGACGCGAATTATGCGCCGGTTGGACAATGGGTGCCTCCCTGCCGCGCGACTGGCATGGAAGCGATGTGGCGCACGGGGCAAAATAATAGCACGGACCGGGGATTTCCCGATCCGTGCCATCAACCGGTCTGCCGCCCGGTCAGCGTTCGCCGCGCAGCTGCCTCATAGCAGCCCTGCGCTCGCTTTTCTCCAGGCGGTCCAGATAAATGTGGCCGTCAAGATGATCCGTCTCATGCTGCAGCATTCTTCCCATGATGCCCTTGCCTTCGAGCACGACGGTCTTGCCGTCGAGGTCGATGCCACGCACCCGGGCGTAATCGGCACGACGGGTCTTATACCACAAGCCGGGAACGGACAGGCAGCCTTCATCGCCGTATTGTTCGCCCTGCTTGTCTTCGATCACCGGGTTGAGAACATAGCCGACCTTGCCTTCGATGTTGTATGAGAAGGCGCGCAGTCCCACGCCAATCTGGTTCGCCGACAGCCCTGCACGACCGGGATCGTCGACGGTGTCGAGCAGGTCCTGCACCAAGCGGCGGATTGCCGGCGTGATTGTGGTGATCTCATCGCACGGGGTGCGCAGGATGGGATCGGGAATCACTCGAATCTCTCTGATTGCCAATTGTCACTTCTCCTCTGTCTCGTTGGTGTTCTCATTGCCGTTGTCCTGGCTTCCGGCTTCCGCGCCCTGCGCGAGGTCCGAGTCAGCGCTTTCGCCTTGCCGCTTGGCACGAAGTTCAGCCATATTTGACTTGGCCTGATCAATGGCCTGCTTGACCTTCGGGCTGACGGTCTCGGAGACCTGCGACACCGTTTCCGCTGTCTTGTCGAACAGCTTCACAGTCGCGGGAATCGGCGCGGACGGGCTTTTCGGCGTATAAATGACATGTTCGATGATGTCGTCGTAATGCTCAATGACCTTCTTGCGCACTACTTTCATGCTCGGGGTGAGTGTGCCGGCGTCCTGGCTGAAATCATCGGGGAGGATGGCGAACTTGCGCACCGATTCCGCGCGGGAGACGGAGCTGTTTGCCTGATCGATGTACTGCTGCACGAACGCCCTGACGGCATCGTTGTTCGCGATCTGGTCCATCGGCATCTCTGCGTCCATGCCTTGGTTCTTCAGCCAATCACGGGTCATCTCTTCGTCGAGCGCGATGAGCGCCGCCACGAACGGTCGTCCATCGCCGATCACCACGGCGTGCGAGACGATCGGGCAGGTGTTGATCGTATCCTCCAACGGTGCCGGGCTGATGTTCTTACCGCCCGCGGTGATGATGATGTCCTTCTTGCGGCCGGTGATGAACAGGAATCCGCGGTCGTCGATATAGCCGATATCGCCGCTGTGCAGCCAGCCGTCGGGTTCAAGGACTTCGGCGGTGAGTTCAGGCTGCTTGAAATAGCCTTTGAACACATTCGGGCCTTTGATTTCGACTTCGCCGTCATCCAGCGTCCTGATGGCGATGCCGGGGCCGGGGCGGCCGACCGAACCCACTTCGTTCGCATCTTCGAAGTTGACCACGCACGGTGCCGCGGTTTCCGTCATGCCGTACCCCTGGATGAAGGTGATTCCGTCCATGCCATTGAAGAAATGGGCGAGGTCGGCGTTGATGGGTGCGCCGCCGCAAGCCAGATACTTGAGGTTCGGGCCGAGCGCGGAACGCATCGATTTGCCGACAGTGTCCATGTAGAAACGATGCTGGATCCGCTCCCCCAAGGTGTGACGGCCCTGGTGCTCGTCCTCATCCTTCGACCATTGGGCGAAATGCTTGAACGCCTTGGCGAACACGCGGCCCTGGAAGCCGGCGCCGGCCTTCTGCGAAGCCGCGTTGTAGACCTTCTCGAACACGCGCGGCACGCCGAGCAGATACGTCGGCTTGAAACTGCGCAAATCGGCGAGCAGGTGCTTTGCGGTGGGAATATACCCCACCACGCCCTGGGCGCCGATTGCGGTGTACTGGATGTACCTTGCGAAGCAGTGGGCCAGCGGTAGGAACAGCAGCAGACGGCTTGGCTGGTACAGCATATCGTCGAGCACGTCGTAGCCTGCGTAGACGATATGGGTGAAGTTGCGGCTGGTGAGCATCGCACCTTTGGGCTTGCCCGTTGAGCCTGAAGTGTACACGATAGTCGACACGTCATCGGCCTTGACCTTGCCCATGGCGAGGGCGAGCTCGTCATCGGTGACGGATTCTCCGAAATCGACGACGGCGTTAAGCCCGTCGGTCTGGAAGTTGAATACGTAGGTCAGGTCAGGGCTGTCACGCCGGATGGCGTCAAGCGTATGGGCGTGAGATTCATCGCCGGCGAATGCGATGATCGGCTTGACATCTTGGACGATGCTTGCCGCCTGCTTGGCGGAGTCGGTCTCGTAAATCGGCACGGTGACCGCACCGATCGCCGAGCATGCGAAATCCACAATCGCCCAGTCGTAGCAGGTGGCGGAGTAAATGACCACCATGCTGCCGTGCTTGACGCCGATGCCCAACAGGCCGCGAGCGACGGCACGGACACGGTCATCCATCTCCTGCGCGCTGACCGTGTGCCATACGCGGTCGCGTTCGCTTTGCCATTCGGCGATCGCTCCTTGTGGATCGCGTTGTGCGCGCTTCGCAAGGAGCGAGTAGACCGTATCGTCATCCGTGGTCTGATAGACCGGATCAACAGAAAATTCTTTCAGCATGTGTTCAACTATAGTCCTATGACATGCTCGGAACATGGATGTTCGCTGGGATTGGTCAGCCGATGTCCGCGAGGTCGCAGATCCACCGGCTTGCTTTTCGGCGGAAGACAAGCATCGAATGGAACACCACGGTGCCGATGTTGACGTTGACCGTGCATTCCATCAATTCACTGGTCACCAGCGCGAAATGAATCCATTGCGGCATGGGCGGTACCAGTTTGATCATCGCGTTTTTCTCGTCTTCGAGGTTGAGAATGTCATAGCAGCCTACCAGCTGCCACATGAATTCAAGGCGTTCGATGCATTGAGGAGCAAGATGTTTGCGCAACAAGGGCGTCACGCCACGCCCGCGATAGGTGTCGGCGAGCATGCACGCCATGTTGTAGACGAGGAATGCGTATTCCTGGCAGAATTTCACACTGAATGTGTCTGGGGCTTCGGGAAAGAAACCGACGATGCGCACGGGGACCGTGATCCCGAAGGAGCCCACGGTGATATTGCCTTCCATTCTGGGCAGGTTGCGTTCGTACCGGTATGTCCACAGTTCGGTGTTGTCGTTCATATAGTGTTCCCCTCCCGGGCTTCGTTGCTCGCCGGCCTGTTGCCGGATGACTATTCAAGGGGAACAGAAAAATCCCGCCATGTCAACCGGCATGACGGGATATGTGGATATGTGGATAACTTGCCTCGGTCAGCGGCCAGAGGAGGTGACGACCACCGAGCAACGCTGGAAATTCTTCACGTCGACATACCCGGTGGATGCCATGGCGCGGCGAAGCGCACCGATGAAATTGGTCGTGCCGTCGGCCTGATGGCTCGGCCCGTACAGAATCTCCTTGAGGGAAGCGACCGTGCCGACATTGGTTCTCTTGCCTCTCGGCAGCGTCTGATGCCGCGCTTCGGAACCCCAATGCATGCCATGGCCGGGAGCCTCGGTCGCACGGGCGAGCGGCGAGCCCAGCATCACCGCGTCGGCACCGAGCGCGAAAGCCTTGATGAAGTTGCCCGACGAGCCCATGCCGCCGTCGGCGATGAGCTGGACATACCGTCCGCCGGATTCATCCATGTAGTCGCGCCTCGCCTCGGCGATGTCCGCGATGGCGGTGGCCATAGGGGCTTGAAGGCCGATGGTGTTAAGCGTCCCCGAGACTGCGCCGCCGCCGAAGCCGACGAGCACGCCCGCGGCGCCTGTGCGCATCAGATGCAGTGCCGCGGTGTAATTCGTGGCGCCTCCTACGATGACGGGGACATCAAGGTCGTAAATAAACTTCTTAAGATTCAGCGGCTCATGATCGGTGGACACATGTTCCGCCGACACCGCGGTGCCGCGGATGACGAACAGATCCACACCAGCATCGATCACGGTGGAATACAGCTCCTGCGTACGCTGCGGGCTCAGCGCGCCGGCGACGGTCACGCCCGCCTTGCGGATCTCATGAAGGCGTTGCGTAATCAGCTCGGGCTTGATCGGCTCGGCATAGATTTCCTGCATGCGACGTGTCGCCTGCTCTTCGGGCAACGTGGCGATTTCGTCGAGCAGCGGCTTGGGGTCCTCATACCGCGTCCACAAGCCTTCGAGGTCGAGGACACCGAGTCCGCCGAGACGACCCATTTCGATGGCCGTTTCCGGGCTCGTCACCGAATCCATCGGCGCGGCGATGACCGGGATGTCGAACTCGTAGGCGTCGATCTGCCATGCTGTGCTGACGTCCTGCGGATCGCGCGTACGGCGGGACGGGACGATGGCGACATCATCCAGAGAGTATGCGAGCCGGGCCTTCTTGCCCAGACCGATTTCAATTTCCTGAGACATGGTTTCAAGGCTAATGCGAACTCGTGACGAACGCCACGGCGTTTCCACCGACTGAAATCTGACGGGGCTTCACAGACGCGGGAAGCGTCCCAGACCGCTCATGCGTCCAACATCGTGGACGTGGTCACGCATTCGTTATGGGTTTGCGGTATGAATAAGATATCGCATAACCTTCACAACCCCGTGAGGAGGGCAATTCATGGCCAAGATTAAGGTCGAAGGCAAGGTCGTCGAGCTCGACGGAGACGAAATGACCCGCGTGATCTGGAAGGATATCAAGGATCGTCTGATCCTGCCATATCTCGACATCGACTTGGAATACTACGATCTGGGCATCAAGAACAGGGACGCCACCGACGACCAGGTGACCATTGACGCGGCCAACGCAATCAAGCGTGAGCATGTCGGCGTCAAATGTGCAACCATCACCCCGGACGAGGCTAGGGTCAAGGAATTCGGTCTTAAGAAGATGTGGAAGTCCCCCAACGGCACTATCCGCAACATCCTCGGCGGCACCATCTTCCGCGAGCCGATTGTGATCTCCAACATCCCGAGGCTCGTTCCCGGCTGGACCAAGCCGATTGTCGTCGCCCGCCATGCGTTCGGCGACCAGTACAAGGCGACCGATTTCAAGGTCGATCGTCCCGGCCGCCTCACGGTGACCTTCACTCCGGACGACGGCAGCGATCCGATCGAGCATGTGGTCTTCGACTATCCAGGCGCCGGCGTTGCGCAGGTGCAGTACAACGTGGCCGAATCCATCCGCGGATTCGCACGTGCATGCTTCCGCTACGGGCTGCAGCGTCACCTGCCGGTGTATCTGTCCACGAAGAATACGATCCTCAAGGCATACGACGGCGAATTCAAAGATATCTTCGCCGAGGTCTTCGAAACCGAATTCAAGGACCAGTACGCCGCGGAAGGCCTAACTTACGAGCATCGCCTCATCGATGACATGGTGGCGAGCTCGCTGAAGTGGCACGGCGGGTATATCTGGGCGTGCAAGAACTATGACGGCGATGTCCAGTCCGACAGCGTCGCCCAGGGCTTCGGTTCGCTCGGCCTCATGACGTCCGTGCTTATGACGCCGGACGGCCAGACCGTCGAAGCCGAAGCGGCGCACGGCACCGTCACCCGGCATTACCGTCGTTGGCTCAAGGGCGAGAAGACCTCGACCAACCCGATCGCCTCCATCTTTGCCTGGACCGGTGGCCTCAAGCACCGCGCCAAGCTGGACAACACGCCTGAAGTGGCGCATTTCGCCGAGACCCTCGAGCATGTGATCATCCACACCGTGGAGTCCGGCCGTATGACCAAGGATCTTGCCATGCTTGTCGGCCCCGACCAGCCGTGGCTTGACACCCAGGGCTTCATGGACGCCCTCGACGAGGAACTGTCTCGGGCGCTCGCCGAGTAACGTCGAGCAGTTCGTGGAGGTATTGCCCGGGAACATTTTGTTCCCGGGCATTGCTGTATCCGGTAAGGTATACCATACGTGGGCACGTTCGGACGGAAAGGTTGATATGGGATCGCATCGCATCGGCACGTTGAAGGCTTTGGTCGCATCTGTCGCGTGCATCGGCCTGCTGTCCATGGCGGGCGCATGCGGCACAGGCGGCGACGAACAGCCGACCGGTACCGCGACAACCGGCTTGGGATCGGTAGCCATCTTCACCCCATCCGATGGCATCACCATCTCGCAGCACACGCCGCTGAACAAGTGGGCAAAACTTGTGCCGAGCATCAAAAGCGAGCTGGTGGAACAAGGATTTGCAGCCAAGCAGATCAGCACGCATACGGACAGCAATCTCGACAAGCAGAGCCAAGACATCCAGGATTATGTCGTGTCCCGGGCCGCTGAGGCCTCATCGAAGCATTCCTCGACGGGTAACGCGACTACCTTGATTGTCGCGCCTTGCACGTCAACGGACAGTACCACAACGCAATACGGTGATTATGTCACCACTCCCCTGGATTCCGAATCATCATCAAACGGCAACGACGCCGCAGCGGATAAGCGGATGGACAGCGCATTGACGCTCGCTCGGAAATCCGGCATGCATGTCATCGTGTTGTCCAACGACATCGGCGGGTTCTCGCCGGATGCATTCGTACAGATGTCAACAGCCAGAAGCATCGGCGAAATCCAGGCAAAGCAGCTGGTCAGCAAACTGCAACTCGATTCGGCCTCCGCCGCGAATCCGAAAACCATCGAAGTTTTTCTGCCCGTCGGTTCCGCCAAAGATGAAGACCAATCGGTATCCATGGCCTTCGCCAAAGAGGCGTTCAAAGGCATCTGGAATGTGCTTGGCACATATTTCAAATCGGGAGTCGTGATCAGCGCCTCCGACACACTTACTGCGTCCACGTCGGCGACAAGCTGGAGTTCCGTGGCGTTCACGGCGTCAGGTGACAACGACATCAAACAGGAGCTTGATTCCAGACTGGAACCTGATGGCGCTACGAAACCGGTCCATATCGACGGCATCATCGCGATGAACGACTACATCGCATCGGTAATCGTGCAAGAACTTGACGCGCTCGGATATGAGGGGTCTTCGGCTGAAATCAACCCGTCGATATCGATTCTTGGCATCGTCGGCAATCTTGCCGGCCACAAGGATCTCACCAAGTCTGCCGTCCCATCCCCCGCCGGCTCAGGACAGGCTGATACGTCCTCGGAAGTTTCCCTGCAATGGCCGATTGTGACCGGATACGGGGCGTATACCGATATGCTTCCCGATATCGTGAACGGCAAGTTGTGGATGACCGCCCTCGAAGACCGTGCCAAGCTGGCGACGGGCATCGCGAATTTGAGTCGGCAGCTGGCGTCCGGCGGGGATGTGACCGCATTACAATCGGTGAGCAAGACCACGATCAACGGCAAGGCGGTGCCCACACTCACGCAACCTCTGATTGCGGTGAGCGCGTCGAATCTCAAGAGCGAGCTCATCGATTCGGGGTATGTCACCTTGGCCGATGCCGGGCTGTGATTGCTCGAGCTTGGTGTTTTTCGCTCGGGTGGGTATGGCTGTAAGTCTGCTGTAACGGCTGTCTCGGCTGTGATGCATGTGACGGCTGCGATGTCTGCGACGGCTGATCCGACGTCAGCTGCGAGGGCTTCAATCGCCGACCTGCACAGGTTTGAGCGCGATGGTTCTGGGCAGAATCAACGTGGACGGGTCAAGATAGTTGTCGGACGAATCCATGACGCCCCAATGGACGCAGAAATCAAGACAATGATCGGACAACCCATCGGCGACACCAAAAGGTTGACCCCTGAAAACCGGAGCGCCGGTTTCCAAGTCGCTGTGCGCCGGTTCGAATGTGGATGTCAACCCGCTGGCGTGCTTGATGCTGATCACGTCTTTGCCGGCGACCGTTCCGTTGAAGGAGATGACGCCATCATCGGGTGCAATGAGAGCAGTGCCAGGGCCGGCAGTGATATCGACTCCCCTGTGTCCAGTGGCCCAGCGCTTGGACGGACGGTCGAAGGCTTTGGAAATGCGAGCGTCGGCAACCGGCAGCACCATCCGAGTACGGCATTGGCGGGCGGCACCGGAGTTTGACGTATTGCTGTTGCGAATAGCGGACATTTGCACTGACGATGTTGTCACTGACGATGCCGCTGGGGATTGATCTGGATTACCGCTGCTTGTGGCGGATGCCGTCATGCCAGCCGGAGCCGGTTGAAGTGTTGTGAGGCGAGTTGTTAGTGTGTCTTGGCTCGCCGCTTCGGTATTGCTTCGGCATGATGCGGTTCCGGTCGCCGACACGATGGCCGGGTTCTGTGATGACTGACCGCCCGGACTGAAAATGTCAGAAATATCCGAATGCGAACCCTGTGCCGGAACAAGACCGAAGCATGCGATGAGTATGCAGGCAATCCGGGCGAACGCAGAGAAGGGCTGCGTTGTTGGCTTCGATGTGGACTTCGATATGAACATAAGATCCCCGTTCCCTGTGATGATGCGCTGTGCCGTCACGTTGTGTTCAGGCACATACAGTGCATCGTGCCATGATTGCCTTGACTGGGACAAGCCGCAGTGGTACATGTGGTCAGAAGTTGCGGGGCGTACGCGGGATACAATACGGGCCGGCGTATGTCGTATACGCCGGCCCGGAACATAATCAGCCGCGGATTGGCCAATCACATATGGTGATCAGTCAGATTGCGCATCCGTTCGCGTCGAGATTGGGATTGTCCTTGGAATTGCCCGCGACGAAGAACAGGCTAATGACCGCGACGGCGAAGACCGAAGCGATGGTGATGATCAGCCACATCGGCACGGATGGAATCCACATGATGACAAGGAATGAGATTGCGCACAGCAGAATCAGCGTCCACGTGATGATGCGGAACACCTGACGCACTGAATGCGGGGTATGGCTCACCTTGGGGTTGTTGAGCGTGATGTCCTCGTCTTCATGGCGCTCTTTTTGAACGCTGGAAGAAGGTTTCCACTCGCCTTCCTGCTCATGCTCTTCGAGACGGCGAGAACGTTCCTGCAGGGCGTACTCGTCGACGAGTCCGCTACGATTGCCACCTTGTGCTTCATTGGCCTGCTGAGGCACTCCCTTGTTCTGCTTGCTGCGCTTCGCTGCTGCGCGACGCTCTGCTCGGTTCGGCATTTCGCTCCCTTCGCGTTGTTGGGTTATCGGTCACTAGTGTACTCGTCCTGTTAAGGTGCCGTTTGCGACTCTGTTGTTGTCGGCTATACCAGATGATTTGTACTGACTGTAAAGAATCTGATGGCGGATGGAATCAGGGTATTGCCTGATTCCATCCGCCATCAGTGAGTTGTCTTCCTGATTCAGCGGGGCAACATCATCGGGCGTTGTGTCGGCACGATGGGTGCCGGCAGCTCGGTCGATCCGGTGAGATACCGGTCAACGGCGGCCGCACAGCTGCGGCCTTCGGAAATCGCCCAGACGACGAGGCTCTGGCCGCGCCCGGCGTCGCCGCACACGAAGACGCCATCCTGCGAGGTGGCGAAATCGTCGTTGCGTGCGACGTTTCCGCGCTTGTCCAGTTCGACCGGCATCTGCTCCATGATTGAAGAGGTGTCCGGATGCAGGAACCCGACGGAAATCAGAACCAGATCCGCAGGAATGACTCGCTCGGTTCCGGGCTGGCGTGTGAACGGCCCGTTCTCGCCGGGAGCCACATCCACGATCTTCAGGCCGGTGACATGGCCGCGCTCATCCGCGAGGAATGCGGATGCGGTCGCGGAGTTCTCGACGGTTACCTTGTCGGCATCCGCATCTTCGAATTCCACGGAATCCACGTTGTACAGGTACGTGCCGCCCTCTTCCATCGACGAGGTCTTCTGGTAGGTGCGTGCATACGTCGGCCACGGGGAATTGTCCGGTCTGGAGGACGGTTCCTTCGGCATGATCTGCAGGACGGTGACGTCCTTCGCGCCTTGGCGGATTGCGGTTCCCAGGCAGTCGGAACCGGTATCGCCGCCGCCGATGACCACGACATGTTTGTCTTTCGCTGTGATGTCGTGAACCGGCTCAACGCCGTAGACGCGTCGAGTCGCATCAGGCAGGAATTCCATGGCGAAATGGATGCCGTCAAGCTCACGGCCGGGTAGCTTCATATCGCGCGGGACGGTAGAACCGATAGCTACCACGACGGCATCGTAACGATCACGAAGCTCGTCCCAGCTGATATCCTTGCCGATTTCGATATTGGTGCGGAACCGGGTGCCTTCGGCCTCCATCTGCTTGACTCTTCGGTCGAGCAGACGCTTGTCGAGCTTGAAATTCGGGATGCCGTAGCGCATAAGCCCGCCAATCGCGTCGTCACGCTCGTAGACGACAACCGTATGGCCTGCGCGGGTCAGCTGTTGGGCGCAAGCCAACCCCGAAGGGCCTGATCCGACGACCGCGACAGTCATATCGGTCAGACGTTCAGGCGGCATCGGCTTGACGTAATCAAGCGCCCACGCCTGATCGATGATGGTCTCCTCATCGTTCTTGATCATGGTCGGCGGCTGATGAATACCCAGCACGCACGCCTGCTCGCACAGCGCCGGGCAGATTCTGCCGGTGACCTCGGGGAAGTTGTT
>NZ_JBJEIH010000014.1:0-17345 GCF_051876855.1 Bifidobacterium sp. | reverse complement strand
CCCGCTGGAAGATGCAATGAGAGAAGCGTTATTGGAGGCACTGAATGGCTGAAACGAGCGAACAAAGCCCTGCGACCGCCGCCACGGGGAATGGCGATCGACCGGATCCCGCCGATTCCTTCGAGGTGCTGCTCATCACCGGCATGAGCGGAGCCGGGCGTACGCATGCCGCGGATGCGCTCGAAGATATGGGATGGTACGTCGTCGACAACATGCCGCCGAAACTCCTGATCCCGCTGGTCGATATGATGACGTCCTCCGGTTCGAAGGTCCACAAGCTCGCAGCCGTGGTGGACGTTCGCTCCCGCAGCTACTTCGACGATCTGTCCGAGGTACTCAGCCATCTGGACGACCTGGGCGTCAAGACGCGCATCCTGTTCCTCGACGCGAGCAACGAAGTGTTGATCAAACGGTACGAGTCCGTCCGCCGCCCGCATCCGCTCCAGCATGGCAACCGGCTGATCGACGGTATTCTCGAAGAACGTACGTTGCTCGCCAATCTCAAGGAACATGCGGATATGGTGATCGACACGTCGTCGCTCAGCATCCATCAGCTGTCCACCAAACTGTATGAAGCTTTGCTCGGGTCCGGCCCCACCACGGTTTCGGTCCATATCTTCAGCTTCGGGTTCAAATATGGCATCCCGATTGACGCCGATTTCGTGGCGGATGTCAGATTCCTGCCCAATCCGTATTGGGTGCCTTCTCTGCGTGAGTTGACCGGTCTTGACAAACCGGTGAGCGACTATGTACTCTCCAGTGACGGCGCCAAGGAGTTCCTCGACGCTTACCAGCGAGCCATCAGCATCGCAATCGAAGGGTATGCGCGCGAGGACAAGCATTATGTCACCATCGCAATCGGTTGCACCGGCGGTCAGCATCGTTCGGTGGCCATGAGCAATGCGCTGGCTGAGCGTCTGCGCGCGCAGGGATTGTCCGTGACGGTGTCCGCGCGCGAGCTGCATCGTCATCTGCACCAGGCCTGACCGCATGGCGAAAAGCCGCAAGCTGAATTTACACGGCTTGTCGTAATCTTGTCCAAGATATTGGATATCACAGTTACACGTTGCCACCTTGCCGGATTATGCCGGCATGTTGCAGAGGCAGTGAAGAGAAACAGGAAGTAGGAGGTTGGCTCTTGGCTCTTCTCGATGATGTCAATAGCGAACTCGCCACGATTAACGATGACCTGCCAGCTGCAATGGTGGCACAGGCTGCAGCCATGTTCCAATTTGGCGGCGGCCTGCGTCAGACCAGCAGCAAACAGGTTGTGTTGTTCGCACAGTTCGATTCGCTGGAAGCGGCGAAATGGTTGCGCAACGCCATTGTCAACCAGTTCCAGCACCAGGCTCAGGAAGTCGCGAAGAGACAGCCGTTGCACGAGCAGAACGGCGCCAAACAGCCGAAATTCGACGCGGTCATCAAGTCTGTCCGTCGTAAGACCCCACAGGGCCAGATCATCCAGCGGTACAACGTCGTCGTCGATCACGGAGCGATGGGACTGGCCGTCTGGTTGGGACTGTACAATCCGCGCATCCATCGCGTGGTCCGCGGCCTGCCGCCTGAGATTGTGAACGGGAAAATCCCGCAGATCAAAGCCGCATGGCGTGGTGCGTTCATGGCACACGGCCGTATCTCGGACATCGGCACGGCAGGTTATCTTGAGGTCATCTGCCCGACCCATGAGGCGGCGTTGGCGCTTCAGGGCGCAGCGCACCGTCTGGGCATCAGCGCGAAAACACGTCAGGTGCGCAGCTCGGAGCGTGTGACCCTTCGAGATCCGGATGCCATCGAGCGGCTGCTCAACCTAATCGGCGCACCCCAGTCCGCAAGGGAATGGACCGGTAAGCGCACCGACGGCGAACCGCGTGGCAAGACGAATCGTCTGGCGAATTTCGATGACGCCAATATGCGCCGCAGCGCGAAAGCCGCGGCCGAAGCGACCGAAAAAGTGCGCAACGCCTTCGAAATTCTCGGTGACGATATTCCGCCGAAACTGCGTGCGGCGGGGCAGCTTCGCCTCGATCACCGTGACGCCAGCCTGGAGGAGCTCGGACGTCTTGCTGATCCCCCCATCAGCAAGGACGCGATCGCAGGCCGCATCCGGCGGTTGCTGCAGAAAGCGGAGAAAGTCCAGAATGCGCGGCAACAGGGGTTGTGAGCCCCTCGTTTCGCGACGCAGTTGCGTTTTCGACTTTTTGACGGCGTCATCCTTCTCGCTGCACGCGAAGGATGACGCCTTTTGTTCTTCGTTGCCTGTATCATCGCAATTGGCGTAGTCACGTCACCATCTTCCCGTATGGCCTGTGTGGCATGCGGTTAGGAAAGGATATTCATGAAGACACTGAAGGATCTTGGAGATCTCAAGGGCAAGCGCGTTCTCGTCCGCGCGGATTTCAACGTTCCGCTGGATGGCACCACGATCACCGATGACGGCCGTATCCGTGCCGCCCTGCCGACCATCAAGGCTTTGCGCGCCGACGGCGCCAAGGTCATCCTCATGGCGCATCTCGGCCGTCCGAAGGGCAAGGTTGTTCCTGAACTGTCTCTCGCGCCAGTCGCCAAGCGTCTTGGCGAGCTGCTGGGCGTCGATGTCCCGCTCGCCGAGGACACTTATGGCCAGGACGCCCATGCCAAGGTCGCAGCGATGAACGACGGTGACGTCGTGCTGCTGCAGAATGTGCGTTTCAACCCTGAAGAGACCAGCAAGGACGAAGCCGAGCGCGACGCCTATGCGAAGAAGATCGCCGAACTTGGCGACGTGTTCGTCTCCGACGGCTTCGGTGTCGTGCACCGTGCCCAGGGCTCCAATTACTCCATCGCCAAGTTCCTGCCTTCCGCGGCCGGCCTGCTGGTCGAGAAGGAAGTCAAGGCGCTATCCCGCGCCACCGAGAACCCGGAGCGCCCGTTGACGGTTGTGCTCGGCGGTTCCAAGGTCTCCGACAAGCTCGGCGTTATCGAGAACCTGCTCGGCAGCGCCAACCGTCTGGTCATCGGCGGCGGCATGGTCTATACCTTCCTCAAGGCCAAGGGCTATGAGGTCGGCACCTCGCTGCTCGAGGAAGATCAGCTCGAAACGGTCAAGGGTTACATCGAGACCGCCGAGAAGACCGGTGTTGAGCTCGTGCTGCCGACTGATATCGTCGTGAACGCCGGCTTCCCGGCTGGCGACACCCCGATCGCTCCGGAGGTCGTGAAGGCCGACGCCATTCCGGCAGACAAGATGGGTCTGGACATCGGTCCGGATTCCCAGAAGCTGTTCCATGACAAGATCGTCGATTCCAAGACGGTTGTGTGGAACGGCCCGATGGGCGTCTTTGAGGTCGCTCAGTTCGCCGAGGGCACTCGCGCCGTGGCGCAGGGTCTGGTCGATGCGACCAAGGCCGGTGCGTTCACCATCGTCGGCGGCGGCGATTCCGCTTCCGCTGTGCGCAACCTCGGCTTCCCGGAGGACGGCTTCTCCCACATCTCCACCGGTGGCGGCGCTTCCCTTGAGTTCCTCGAGGGCAAGGAGCTTCCGGGCCTGAAGGTGCTCGAGTAATTCGCCGGTACGGCGAACCGTGTGCGGGCATGTCGTGACCGGCGTGCCCGCACACGTATTTCCCCGGTGTCGCCCACGTATCGTCATCGGAATGCGGCGTCGGGGTTGTTGACAAGGATGGAGAAGGTATGGCGGTGAATCGGATTCCACTGGTCGCGGGGAACTGGAAGATGAACTTCAATCATCTCGAGGCGACCTATTTCGTCCAGAAATTCGCATGGCTGCTGCGGGACGCGCATGTGGACCCACGCACGTGCGAGGTCGCGTTGATGCCGTCGTTCACATCGATTCGCAGCGTCCAGGTGCTGGTCGAAGCCGACGACCTGCCCATCAAATACGGTGCGCAATCCGTGTCCGTGACTTCGCAAGGGGCGTTTACCGGTGACGTTTCCGCCGATATGTTGGCGGCACTGGGGTGCTCGTATGTGATTGTCGGCCATTCGGAACGTCGCAAATACCATCCGGAAGATGACGCGAATATCGTCGATCAGGTCCGCGCCGTGCTCGCAGCCGGCATGCGACCCATCCTGTGCGTGGGCGAAAGCTACGAGGAACGCAAACAGGGCATCGAGCTTGATTTCGCCGTCGGCCAAGTGCGGGACGTGACCCGTGACCTGTCGGTGGAAGAAGCCACGAAACTGTTGATTGCATACGAGCCGGTATGGGCAATTGGCACCGGCATGGTGGCGACTCCGCAGTCAGCCCAGGACGCAGCCAAGGCCATTCGTGACGATATCCGCGAGACCTTCGGCGATGAGACTGCCGCGAGCCTGCGTATTCTATATGGCGGGTCGGTGACCTCGAAGAACGCGTCCCAATTGATTGCCCAGCCCGATGTCGATGGTTTCCTGGTAGGCGGCGCGTCTCTGCACGCGGAGGAACTTGCCAAGATCGTACGGCTTGTGGCGAAATCCGGGGCTTCTGGGCGCAAGTAGCATGGGGCCGCATTCGGCGGGAATTGGTTTGGCGCAGAATATCCTTGCCGTTTGTCAGGATGCCTTTCCTTTTCGGGGTTAGCATGCCAAAATCCCGTGGTTGCGCTATGCTTAGACAAGTTACACACAATGGAGGTTCAACTCGTGTCAGGTTTGGCTGTTCTCAAGCTGGTTATCCAGATTCTGGTCGTTGTACTCAGCTTCCTGTTGACGCTGCTCATTCTTATGCATAAGGGCAAGGGCGGCGGCCTTTCCGACATGTTCGGCGGCGGTCTCACCCAGAACGCGGGCTCTTCAGGCGTCGCCGAGAAGAACCTGAACCGTTGGACGGTGATTATCGCGGTGCTTTGGGTCGCTCTGATCATCACCCTCGATTTGTTCACCAAATTCAATATCGGCGGCTGAATCGTTGTGGGATTCCGGCACAAAGACGACACACTTGTTGTCTCGCCGGTTCCTTCGCTATCGTCACGGCAATTCAGCGCGATAGATATCAGCTGATATCAGCACGGCATCGTCATGAAACCGCCCTGTTCCCCATGCGGAGACAGGGCGGATTTTGTATCCGTTGGACTATCCAATCGGACTGTCCCAATGCGGCGGGATCTCGCTGCTCACTGCGACGGCAATCGCGCCGTCGGGAAACCGAATATCGGTGTGCTGGGGGAGAGGAAGCAACAATGATTGAGACGGCATCATCATCCGGATTGGGAAGGGATACTACCTGTGACCGTCCTGAATACGAGGACAGACATGAATATGGAGAAACCATGAACCACGCTGACAGCCGGGATTGTTCCGCCGATACACCCGTGCGTTTGGTCGTCGCCGATCTCGACGGAACGTTGATGCACGATGCCCCGACCTTCGAGGAACGGTATCTCACCAAGCATTCCATCGACGCCGTGTGGCGGATGCATGACGCCGGCATCCGATTCGCCGTGGCGACGGCGCGTCCGGTGAGCACTGGATACGATGTCGTCGACAAACTGCCCGTCGACGCGTGCATCTACCTCAACGGTGCACTGATCGACACCAATCCATCGGTGTCCGACGTTGACATGCTCACCAGCGGTGTACTGCCCGATGATGGGCATCTGATGAAAATCGGGTTCTCATCCCGACGCGCATGTGAGGTGTGCAGGTATCTTGTCCATGAATTGCCGGGGTTGAAGATCGGCATCGTCATGGACGACGTCCGGTATACGAATTTCGATGTCAGCGTCTACTGGAAAACGCAGACCTTCGTCATCACGGATTTCACGGATGTACCCGATGGCGTGGCCGACAAGATCATCATCTTTCCCGATCCGCACCAGTGGTCGGTGTTGGGTGGGCTTGTCCCGGACGATTTTTCGGTGAGCATCTCCGAAGGGTCGATGTGGATGCTGATGAACCCGCAGGCGAACAAGGAACGGTCGCTGGAACGTATTTGCGCATCGATGAACATCCTGCTGTCGCAGACCGTCGCGTTCGGCGACGATCTGATTGACATCGCGATGATGCGACGCTCGGGAACCGGTGTGGCGGTGTCGAACGCGAATCCCAAAGTGTTGGCCATCGCGGACGACATCTGTCCGTCGAATAATGACGACGGTGTGGCCCAATGGATTGAACAACACTGGGGGATGTGAACATCCTCCGGTGGCATGAACATCCCAAATGGCGATGGCGATGGCGATGCCACCGGAATCAAATTGAACTTCCCATAACCTCGTATGGTTCAATTTCAGACTTGCCGGTTCATTGTTTCCCGGAGTTGTGCTATAGTTCCTGATGAGATTGAACATACGTTGAACTCTGGAGTGTTATGGCAGAAGGATTGTTCGCACAACGGCTCACCCAGGCGATGAACCAACGCCACCTCAAGCAGATAGACATCGTCAGGCGTGCACCCGAATTCGGCGTGCATCTCGGGAAAAGCCATGTCAGCCAGTATGTGAGCGGAAAAACCGTCCCGCGTACCGAAACTGTCAACGCCTTGGCTGATATGCTCGGCGTGAGTGCCTCGTGGCTTATGGGGGACAGCGACGAGATGGCCCGCAGGGAGCCGGATGCTTCCACATCCCCGGAATCCGGCGAGAGCTCGCCTGAGCATCCCGACGTCAAGGCTGCATCAACGAAAGGAACTACCATGCGGCATTTCGGCAAGTCATCGAAGCTTGATAACGTGCTCTATGATGTCAGAGGACCTGTCGTCGACGAAGCGGCGCGAATGGAAGCCTCCGGAACCCATGTCCTCAAGCTCAATATCGGCAATCCGGCGCCGTTCGGCTTCCGCACGCCTGATGAAGTCGTATACGACATGGCACAGCAGCTGACTGATTGCGAGGGCTATTCCGATTCGAAAGGCCTGTTCTCCGCCCGCAAGGCGATTATGCAATACGCGCAGCTCAAGAACATCCCGAATGTCAGCATCGACGGGATTTATACGGGCAACGGCGTGAGCGAACTGATCAATCTGAGCATGTCGGCGTTGCTTGACAACGGTGACGAGGTGCTGGTGCCTTCGCCTGATTATCCCTTGTGGACGGCGTGCGTCACGCTGGCGGGCGGTACAGCCGTGCATTACGTGTGCGACGAGCAGTCGGAATGGTATCCCGATATCGAGGATATGCGGCGCAAAATCACCGACCGCACCAAGGCGATTGTCATCATCAACCCGAACAATCCGACCGGCGCGTTGTACCCGCCGGAAGTGCTGCAGCAGATCGTTGAACTCGCCCGTGAGCATCAGCTCATGATTTTCTCCGACGAAATCTACGACCGCTTGGTGATGGACGGTCTCAAGCATGTCTCCATCGCGTCCATGGCGCCCGACCTGTTCTGCGTCACCTTCTCAGGACTGTCGAAATCCCACATGATCGCCGGATACCGCGTCGGCTGGATGGTACTCAGCGGCAACAAGGAGATTGCGAAGGACTATATCGAGGGATTGAACATGCTGACGAACATGCGCATCTGCTCGAACGTCCCAGCGCAATCCATCATCCAGACCGCGCTCGGCGGCCATCAAAGCGTCAACGACTATATCGTTCCGGGCGGCAGGATCTACGAGCAGCGCGAATACATCTATGAGGCATTGAACTCGATTCCGGGCGTGTCGGCGGTCAAGCCGAAAGCCGCGTTCTACATCTTCCCGAAGCTGGATGTCAAACGGTTCGGCATCAAGGACGACGAGAAGTTCGCGCTGGATCTATTGCGCGAACAGAAGCTCCTCATCGTGCAGGGCAGTGGGTTCAATTGGCAGCAGCCCGATCACTTCCGTGTGGTCTACCTGCCGAGAATCGAAGTGCTCAAGGACGCCACCACCAAGCTTCGCAATTTCCTGGCCACTTATCATCAATAATCAGCCGAGAGCGAAACTGCGGTTCCTGCTGCGGCGGGAACCGTATGGCCGTATGCGATGGCGGCATGCACGCGCTGTCATCGCATACGAGCAGTGCCGTTTGGCATACATGATGCGTAGTCCATTGGTGATGCTCCACAAACTGTCTACACTGAGAGCGCCTTTTCGTCACTAGTTTGTGATGAGGGTACAAACTGGTGACGCTGGGACGGCCCTTTCCATTGCCAGTTTGTGTGGCACTACAAACTAGCGGCGCTGACGTCGTGGTATCCGTAGCTGTTTTGTGCAGTGGCGGACGGTTCCCGCTCTGGTTCTACATGTATCCGCTGCTTCTTTCTGCTTCTACCGACGCTGAGACCACTGTCAGCGTCGGTAGAAGCAGATAGGTCAGGTGTGCAGTGACAACGATGTCACAATGGGCGTCATCAGCAAACAGAGGATTACCGACCTGCAAGTCCCGCATTGTACCGCGTCTCACCGAGCCTGCACGTGTCGGTATCAGTTTCCGTCCAAAACGCAACTGGCCCCGCCTCCCAAAGCGGGGAAGCGGGGCCAGTTGCGTTATCGTCCTACTGATGAGTTACATCAGCGTGGATTCACGATCTCAGCCGTTGACACGGTCGATGCCGGACTGGACGTCAGCCAGCACGGAATCCCAAGAGGCGATGAACTTGGCGACACCGTCAGCCTCGAGCTGGTCGGTGACATCCTTGATGTTGATGCCGAGAGCAGCGAGCTTGTCCATGATGGCCTGGGACTCCTCATAGGTGCCCTTGATGGACGGAGCGCCGTTGCCGTGATCGGCGAGAGCGTTCAGGGTCTTCTCCGGCATGGTGTTGACCACGTGCGGGGCGACGAGCTCGTCGACATACTTGCAATCAGAGTACGCGGCGTTCTTGGTACCGGTGGAAGCCCACAGCGGACGCTGCTTCTTGGCACCCTTGGCCTCGAGAGCGGCCCAGCGAGGATCGTTCGCGAACTTATCCTCGAAGAGCTTGTAAGCCAGGCGAGCGTTGGCGACAGCGGCCTTGCCTTCAAGGGCCTTGGCCTCGTCGGAGCCGTTGGCTTCGAGCAGCTTGTCGACAGCGGTGTCCACGCGGGACACGAAGAAGGAAGCGACGGAGCCGATGTGCTTGAGGTCGTGGCCGTTGGCGTCAGCCTGGGCGATGCCCTCGATGAAGGCGTCGATGACCTGCTCATAGCGCTCGATGGAGAAGATCAGCGTCACGTTGACGGAGATGCCCTTGGCGAGCGTGGCGGTGATGGCCGGAAGGCCCTCGAGGGTCGCCGGGATCTTGATCATAGCGTTCGGGCGGTTGACCTTCTCCCACAGTTCCACAGCCTGCTTCTCGGTGGCTTCGGTCTCATGAGCAAGACGCGGGTCCACTTCGATGGAGACGCGGCCGTCGACGAAGTCCGTGGCCTCAGCGATATCACGGAAGATATCGGTCGCGTTGCGCACGTCGGTGGTGGTCAGCTCGCGCACGGCGGTCTCAACGTCGACCTTGCCGAGCTCCTTGAGCTGTGCATCGTACGGGCCGACCTGGGAGAGGGCCTTCTGGAAGATGGACGGGTTGGTGGTCACGCCAACGACGTTCTTGTTCTTGATGAGGTCCTGCAGGGAGCCGGACTCGATGCGGGTGCGGGACAGGTCGTCCAGCCAAATGGAAACACCGTTGTCGCTGGTGCGCTGAGTTGCTTCAGTCATGTTGTGTTACTCCTTGATATTCCTAAATGGGAACACATTTATTCTATATGGGAGGGTACCTTGAGGTTTCCTTTACGCGAAGTCAAGGTACCCTCCCGTGGTGAAATGAACGGAATCAGGCGTTCACTTCGGCGATGGAAGCCTTGGCAGCCTCCACGACGTGCTCGGCGGTGATACCCAGATCGATCATGTTCTGGGCGCCGTCACCCTGCAGGCCGAACTGCTCGATGGAGATGGCCTTGCCGTAAGCACCGAGGTACTTGTACCACGGCATGGCAACGCCGGCCTCGATGGAGACGCGGGCCTTGACACCGGCCGGGAGGATCTCCTCCTTGTACTCGTCGTCCTGCTCCTCGAACCATTCCATGGACGGGAAGGACACGACGCGGGCCTTGATGCCTTCAGCGGCGAGGGTCTTGGCGGCGGCCACGGCCCACTGGACCTCGGAACCGGAAGCCATGACGATCACGTCCGGGGTGCCCTCGGTGTCGACGAGCACGTAAGCGCCCTTGCGGACACCGTCCTTCGCCTTGTCCTTGGTCTCGGCGAGCGTCGGCACACCCTGACGGGTGAGGATCATCGCGGTCGGCAGGGTATTCTTCTTCTCGAAGAAGTAGCGGTAGGCCTCAGCGGTCTCATACGCGTCGGCAGGACGCACAACCTCGAGCTGCGGCATGGCGCGGAAAGCGGCCAGATGCTCGATCGGCTGGTGGGTCGGGCCGTCCTCGCCGAGGGCGACGGAATCATGGGTCCACACGTACAGGTTCGGAATCTCCATGAGTGCGGCCAGACGCACGGCCGGGCGCTCATAGTCGGAGAACTGGAAGAACGTGCCGTTGAACGGACGGGTATCTGAGCCGAGCAGGATGCCGTTGGTGATGGCGCCCATAGCGAACTCGCGCACGCCGAAGTGCAGCTGGCGGCCGTACTCGGACTGCTCAGGCCAGGTGCGGGTCTCGTCGGAGGACGGGCCGAAGGACTTGGCGCCGTTGATGTTGGTGTTGTTGGAGCCACCGAGATCGGCGGAACCGCCCCACAGCTCAGGCATGACCTCAGCGATGGCGTTGAGGACCTGGCCGGAGGACTTACGGGTGGCGACACCCTTGCCGACTTCCTGGGCGGCTTCGAAGGCGTCGATGGCCTCGTCGAAGCCTTCAGGCAGCTTGTGCGCCTTGATGCGCTCATACAGGGCGGCCTTGTCCGGGTTGGCCTTCTGCCAGGCGGCGAACTTCTCGTCCCACTCCTTGTGAGCCTCGAGACCGCGCTCGGCGACCTTGCGGGCATGGGCGAGGGCTTCCTCGTCGATCGGGAAGTCGACGTCCGGGTCGAAGCCGAGTTCCTTCTTCAGGCCGGCGACGGCCTCAGCACCGAGCTTGGAGCCGTGGGAAGCCTCGTTGTTGGTCTTGCCCGGGGTCGGCCATGCAATGAGAGTGTCGACCTTGATGAAGTGCGGACGGTCGGTGACGGTCTCGGCCTTGTCGATGGCCGCGGCGAGAGCCTCGACGTCCTCCTTGTAGGAGCCGTCAGGCTGGATGAAGGACACTTCGTCGGTGTACCAGCCATAGGCCTCGTAACGCTTGAGGATGTCCTCAGAGAAGGTGAGCTTGGTGTCGCCTTCGATCTGGATGTGGTTCGCATCGAAGATCACGAAGAGGTTGCCGAGCTTCTGGTTGCCCGCGAGCGAGCCGGCTTCGGAGGAAACGCCCTCCTCGACGTCACCTTCACCGCAGATGACCCACACCTTGTGATCGAACGGAGAGGTGCCCTCGGCGGCATCCGGGTCGAGCAGGCCGCGCTCGAAGCGCTGGCCGTATGCGAAACCGACGGCGGAAGCGAGACCCTGGCCGAGCGGGCCGGTGGTCATTTCGATGCCCGGGGTCAGGCCGTACTCAGGATGGCCCGGGGTACGGGTGTCGGCGCCGCCGCGGAAGTACTTAAGGTCGTCCAGCGTCAGGCCGTAGCCGGAGAAGAACAGCTGCACGTACTGCGTGAGCGAAGCATGGCCACCGGAGAGGATGAAGCGATCACGTCCGGCCCACTTGGGATCGTTCGGATCGTGCTTGATGTAGTGCTGATACAGCGTGTAGGCAATCGGAGCCAGGGACACAGGGGAGCCGGGGTGGCCGTGTCCAGCACGCTCGACGGCGTCGGCGGAGAGGACCTTCGCCATCTTGACGGCGCGCTCGTCCAATTCAGACCAGGTGAAATCGGTCATAGGTGATCTACTTTCCTTCCAATACTTCGGGTGGCCGCGCATTCGGCTTGTGCCGCGCCACGGACGCCCTCACATTGCCCTTCCATGCTAACTATTGCATCAGACTTCGGGGTGCGCTTTTGGCGTGTTATGGCACATTCGTGTGCTCTTGTTGGCGCAAACGAACATGTCGTTTGTGCGGATTTCCCTGTCGATGAACCGATTAGCACTCTTGACTCGGGAGTGCTAAGACAATATATATCGACTTCTCATCAGAAATCATGCCTGTGTCGTATGCACCGATACATAAGACGTGCACCTGCCCGCGCATCCGGGAGACCGGCATGGCCCCGACAGAAGCATTTTCACTGAACGTGAAGCGCGAGAACGACAAAGAACATAGAACGCAGAACAAGGAGGCGCGCATATGACGCAATCGAGACGCATGCTGGTCCTGCGCGCCGTGGTGGAGGACTACATCCGTTCACAGGAGCCGGTCGGCTCGACATCGCTGACACGGAACCACCATCTCGGTGTGAGCTCGGCGACCGTGCGCAACGATATGGCAGCACTGGAAGACGAAGGCTATTTGGTCCAGCCCCACACATCCGCCGGCCGAGTGCCGACCGAAAAAGGATACCGATACTTTGTCGACCGTCTTGCGACCGTCGTTCCCCTGTCACCGGCGCAACGCAGGGCGATTGGCAACTTCCTCGGCGGCTCCGTCAGCCTTGAGGACACCTTGCAGCGCGCCGCCCGATTGCTTGCTCGCATCACCGGGCAGGTGGCGGTCGTCGCCTCCCCGGCGTTGTCGAAATCCACGCTCAGGCACGTCGAAATCGTCCCTGTATCCATGAACAAACTGCTTGCGGTCATCATCACCGATACCGGAAGAGTCGCCCAGCATACTTTGGAAGTACACCCGTTGCCTTCAACAGAATTGCTGGCGACCTTCTCGGAGAAGGTCAACGCGCGCTGCGTCGGACAATCCCTGACCTTGGCGGCGAAAACCATCGTCGCCCTTGGCAAAACCGTTGAACACGGCGAACTGTCTGCACTGGCACAGTCACTGTCCCGCGCACTGACCAGCATGGCGGAAGACGAACAGGCCACCGACATGTATATGGCAGGTACATCGAAACTCGCCCACCAGCATTCCGGAACGGAGATGGCCCCACTGCTCGACGCACTCGAGGAGCAGGTCGTCATCATGAGACTCATGAATTCACTGAGCGAGGAAGTCACGGAAAACGGCGTGGGCGTCGCCATCGGATCGGAAACGCACACCCCCGAACTCATGCACGCCTCCGTCGTCACCAGCGGATACGGGCATATCAACGCGACCGTCTCCGACGGCTCGGCATGCGCGCAAGCCGGCAAGCCTGTCGCATTCGTCGGGTCAATCGGCCCCACGCATATGGATTACGTCACGACCATGGCCGCGGTCCGGGCGGTCGCCAGATACCTCACGGGGATCATCGGCGAAGACGCGACAGACGCAGACAGCTGACATAGGGCTGTGACACAATACTTGCAGAAACCAACCAAAGGAAATAAGCAGTGGCAGACTACTACGAGGTCCTGGGCGTGGAACGCACGGCCAGCGAAGAGGAAATCAAAAAGGCCTATCGCAAGATGAGCCGCAAGTACCATCCTGATATCGCCGGCCCGGAATTCGAGGACAAATTCAAGGAGGTCAACAGCGCTTACGAAGTGCTGTCCAACCCTGACAAACGCCGGATGTACGACCAGGGCGTCGACCCGAATGACCCGTCAAGCGGTTTCGGGTCCGGGGCGGCCGGTTTCGATATGGGCGATGTCGGCGACATCTTCGGACAATTCTTCGGCGGCGCTTTCGGTGGCGGCGCTTCGCAAGGCCCCACCCCACGCACCCAGCCGGGAAGAGATGCGCTCGCCAGAACGTCCATCGATTTGAAGACCGCGGTGTTCGGTGGTGTCGCCCATGTGAAGATCAACACCTTCGGCCTGTGCCAGGAATGCGGTGGGTCGGGCGCTACAGAAGGTTCCCAGCCAGTGACATGTCCCGACTGCCACGGACAGGGGTACCGGCAGAAAGTCGTGCGTACGATGCTCGGCCAGATGATGACCTCAGCTCCTTGCGAACGCTGCGAAGGGCACGGAACCATCATCGAGCATCCCTGCCCGGCGTGCATGGGGCATGGCCGTGTGCGGACCACCCGTGACGTGGGCGTCACCGTTCCGGCGGGCGTCCATGATGACACCAGGCTGCGTCTGCCGCATCAGGGAGAAGTCGGCGAAGGCGGCGGTGCCGCAGGCGACCTTTATGTCGACATTCGGGTCAAGCCTGACAAGCAATTCACCCGTGACGGCGACGACCTGCACTGCTGGGTGCAGATTCCGATGAGCTGGGCAGTGCTTGGCCATGGGCTCGATATCGACACTTTCGACGGTTCGCAGCATCTCGACATTCCCGAAGGCTGCCAACCGGAACAAACCGTGACCTTGAAGGGTCTTGGGGCGACCAAGCTCGGTGAGGCGAACCGCGGCGACCTGATCATCCATGTCAATGTGGTTATTCCGACCAAGCTCAAGGACGATGAACGCCAACTGATTGAGCAGTTCGGCGAACGACACGACGGGGACAAACCGAAGGTCGAGCAAAGCTGCAAGCCGTTGAGCGCGAAGAAGGGCTTCTTCAGCAAGCTGAAAGACGCTTTGGGCTGATCAGCCATCACATACCGGATGTGGTGACGATTCGGTGATTCAATGATTTAATGATGGTGCCCGTTCGCCGTTGAGGGGATTTTCAGGAATCCCATTTACGGCAAACGGGCACATTCGGTTGTGCACTGGCAAGGAGCTCAGTGCGCAGTTCATTGTTATTTCAACAATGGGTTATTTCAACAATGAGTGGCACATCGAGCGGTATTCGCTGACATACCCGCCGCCGAAGAACACGCAGTGGCCGGCGATGGGGTAGAGCTGCCAGATGGTGATGCGGTCCTGCCACCCCGCCTTGAGTGGATGCACACGCTGATATCCGTCGAGGATCTCGTGCAGATACGACATGCCGAACAGGTTCAACATCGCGAGATCCTCCTCCCGGTGTCCGCCATGGGCGGCCGGGTCGATGAGCACGGCCTCCACATCGCCGCTGTCCCGGGTCCACATGACGTTGCCGCTCCACAGATCCCCGTGCACGCGTGCCGGCGTGTCGTCCGCTGCACGTCCCAGCAAATCCGGTAGGCGGTCGATGACCTCATTGGTCAATGCCAGATCGTCGTCGGTAAGCTCGCCGCGCTGGATGCCCAGTTGCACCATCGGCCTCAGCCTGCCGTCCGCCAGATAACTCACCGGATCATCCCAGTCGCCGGTGTCCATTGGAACCGGGTCCTGTAGCGGGCCGAAATAGCACGTTCCCGTGTATCCGTCCGGAGCCGACCCGAAATGCGCTGCGCCGGCGTCATGCATATGGGCGAGCGCGGCGCCGAAATCGTATGCGGCTTTCGGCGTGGGCGAGCAGCCTTCGACACGCTCGATATCCAGCCAGTTGTCACCCCATCCGTAGACGTCGACTACGCGCGGTCCGCCCTGGGCTTGGGCTTGACCCAACCATTGCAACCCGCGGCCCTCGCATTCGAAGAACCCGGCGGGAGCGAACATCCTGCTCTTGCGGTATTTCGCCATATGAACAACCTCCTGATCGGTTGATTCCAGTGTATGCCTTCCCGGTTGTGTGTGCTCTTTGCGACAAAGCTGAACCGTGTTGCGGAAATATGCGGACGACCGGATAAAGTAGTCACGTCATCTGCTGTAAGCAATACTGACAAACAGATAGACAATCGATTCGACACGATAAGAGGGATCATGAATTTCTTCCAAGCGATTATTCTCGGCTTGGTGCAGGCGCTTACCGAATATCTTCCGGTATCGTCGAGCGCACATATTCGTATTATCGGCGAGCTGATGCTCCACACCGATCCTGGGGCGGCGTTCACCGCGATTATTCAGCTGGGTACTGAACTTGCGGTGTTGTTGTATTTCCGTCGTGATATCGCGCGTATTCTGTCACACTGGTTCCGTTGCCTGTTCACCCGTCCGGTCACGGGGGACTGGAAGGAGCGATTCGGCACGCGGGATAGGGACGCGGCCGAAGGTTGGTACATCATCATCGGCACCATTCCGATTGTCGTGGCCGGTGTGCTGTTCCAGGACGCAATTGAGACCACATTGCGCAACCTGTGGATTACGGTGACGGTGCTGATCATCTTCGGCGTCCTGCTGTGGGTGATTGATGCGAAAGCACCGCAGAAGAAGACGATTCGCGAGATGAACTGGAAAGAGGCGCTGATTTTCGGCATCGGACAGATGCTCGCTTTGATTCCTGGCGTGTCGCGTTCCGGCGGAACCATCACTTTCGGCCGTGCGATGGGATACACCCGTGAAGCCGCAGTGCGGGTGAGCTTCCTGATGGCGATTCCGGCGGTCTTCGGTGCAGGCATTCTGGAAACCGTGAAATCGGTGGGTTCGGCCGCTGCTGATCCGACCTTCCCAGGTTGGGGTGCGACTATCGCGGCGACTGTCGTCAGCTTCGTGGTCGGTTATGTTGTGATCATCGGCTTCCTGAAGTTCGTTTCGACGTTCTCGTACCGCGCGTTCGCCATCTACCGCATCGTGATTGCCGTTATCGTTGCGATTCTGCTGATTGCCGGCGCATTGCAGCCGATGGAGCAGACGACCAAGACGGCTGCGATCGAGATGGTCAACACCGTGTCGGCGATGTTCTGACCCACGGGAGGCCGTGCGTAGCCGCCACGTCCGTAGCGGGCGGCGAGGGGCGCCATGCGTGTGGTTCCGCGGATTCGCGGATTCACACGTGTGGCGCCCTTCACATATTCGAAGAGCGCTGTCTGCCATGAGCAGGCCTGTGGGTATCATGCCCTTCCATGATGCAACATGTGGTTCACGGATTCGGCCCTGTATGGGACGAGGCTTCGCAAGTGCTTGTGCTGGGCAGCATGCCGAGCCCGAAATCAAGGGAGCGGGGCTTTTACTATATGCATCCCAGAAACCGGTTCTGGCCTGTTATGGCGGCGGTGTTCGGCGGCGATCCCGGGCATGAGCCGTCCACGCGTGCGGCGTTCGCGTTGAGCCATCATGTCGCATTGTGGGACGTGCTTGCCTCCTGTGATATTTCGGGGGCGAGCGACGGCAGCATCCGCAATCCTGAGCCCAATGACATCGGCATGATATTGCGTGGCGCGCCGATACGGCTGGTGATGACCACTGGAAGCAAGGCTGGACAGCTGTACGTCAGACTTGTCGAACCCGGACTCAAACGGCTCGGTATCGATGTGGAGATGATGACGGTCGCGTCCACGAGTCCGGCAAACGCGGCCAAGTCGCTGGATGATCTGGTGTCGATTTACCGAGCGGCCTTCGCCCGTGCAGGGGTGCTTGGGGCGAAACCCGATAATGGCGGTGCACGCGGCAACTGACTTGCTCCCGGCGGGGAAGCGGGGCCAGGGAGGGGAAACCGACAGTGAAAAACAAAAACCCGGGTTTGACACCCGGGATAGTGGAGCGGACAACGGGACTCGAACCCGCGCTCTCGACCTTGGCAAGGTCGCGCTTTA
>NZ_JBJEIH010000013.1:0-17382 GCF_051876855.1 Bifidobacterium sp. | reverse complement strand
CCCACCGCATACGCATACGAATCCTCGAAGAACGCGCGCTCGAGCCGTGCGACTTCGGGGAATACGGCGGCTTCCGGGCCGTCGACGCTCGCATACCGGTTCACCAGCTCGATGAGATTGCCCACCCAGCGGCGGAATAAATCGCCTTCGTGCAGCTCCACCCAGCCGCGGTGCGCCGGCACCTGCTGGACGACACCCGCATCCACCGTGCGCTTGGCCCAGGCCAGGTACAGCCATTCCATCGCGCACATCAGGCACAAGAGTTGAGCGAAACTGCCGGTCGCGGCAATCTGGTCGAGATACGCGCAATATTCGCGGTTCGCCGGGGTTTGCGGCACACTCGCCTGCAGCTGCTCATCCACCCCATAAAGGAACCGCAGGAAATACGGCTTCTCCCGGTCGGCGAAGAACTCGGCCTGCCGGTTGAGCATGTCACGAATCTCCTGCGTCGGCGCCTGCGCGGTCAGACGTTCCAGCGTCGGCTGCATGAAGAACGTGAAATCCTGGACCAGATAGCTGATTAGCACACTGTCAGGCAGGGTGTCGTCCAGTAGTTCGTTGACGAACCGCGAATTGATCGCCGCCTGCCAATCCTCCGCGGCAGCCATGTAGAACGCGTCGGCCACACTGCCGGGCGTCGCTCCAAGAAACGCGTAATCGCCGCTTTTGCTTGCCGGCGCGAGCGGGACGTGCTTGGTCGCCGGTTTACGAGATGCGGCCTGCCCCACAGATTGCGCGAATTTGCCGGACTCGCCGGTTCGAGAAGCGTCTGGTGCGGTTACCGCTTGAGAACCATGGTTTGATTGAGCAAATGATGATGCCGTCATGGCAGTTCCTTTCCTTCGCCGGTATTGCCCGGACAGGTTCACAGGGTCAGCGCCTTGCGCGCACTCTCAGCCGCGGACCCGCCGCAGCTCCCCTAGGTTGCCCAGCCACCCTACCTCAGCCACCCGGACATACGCGCGGAAGCAGCGCTTTCCGCCGCCGCCACACGCAGCATCATCGCGCACATACCGCATCACATTCCGGATGGCAGCGAATTGAGCCAATCCAGCGCATTCACTATCTCAATCCCGTCAACTGTTTCCAGCCCCACATGATCCAGCGTAATCACCATCCGCCGCGCAGACACGTCCTGCACGGCATGCAAAGGTTCAAGCTCCCGTTTCCGTGTCGGAGCATCAAGCATGCTGGCCGTCACCTGAATCATGATCGGACGAGCTCCAAGCACGCCGTATCCGGAACCGGGGTGTGAATCATCCTGTCCCCGCGAAGAGCCATCGCTGGTGGCGTCAGAATTCCCCGACGCATCATCACGCCATGCGACAAAGTCGATTTCCAATCGGTCGGTCCGCCCGACACGCACATGATACCCTGCAGCCAACAGCTCGTTGCACACCACGTTCTCAAGCACAAAGCCAAAATCGTACGGCTTGCCCCCAAGCAGCACGCCACCGATGCCCGTATCGGACGGGTAGCATTTCGACAAGCCTTGCAAAATCCTTCCCCCATGCGCATCAACCCGTGGAATCCGGTTCAACAGATAGGCTTCCTCCATGCCTTTGATATACCGTTCAATGGTGACCGCCGTCGTTTTCCTGTGCGCCGAGGCGAGGCGCTTCTCAATTTTCGCAACCGACACCGGCGATCCAGCAGTATCAAAGACATACCGTGCCACATCATCGAACACCGCGGAATTGCGAATCTCCATATGAGACGCCACATCGCGCACGACAACCGTGTTGTAGATACCGGCAAGCACCGTACGGGCCAAGGCGGGATTATCACCCTGGTCAACCACGGGCGGCAGCGCGCCAAATCTACAGAATCGTTCAAAGCTGGCGTCTGAAGATCCGAGTTCCGCGTATTCAAGGAATTCACGGTACGACAGGGGGAATATCCTGATTTCCATGAATCTGCCTGACAATAACGTCGACAGTTCGCTGGACAGCATATGTGCATTCGACCCTGTAATGACGAGATCGATGTCCAAATCGACCCTCATGGCGTTCACCGCTTTTTGCCATTGCCCAATCAGCTGCACTTCATCAAGGAATACATAGCAGTGCCCTTTACCGCGGACAGCATGCTCGACCTCGTGATACAACTGGTGGAAATCATAATCGACGAATTCGAATGATTCGAGATTCAGAAATACGATGCGCTCTTCGGGCACACCATGGGCGAGCAAATCATCGCGGCCGAGCGCCATAAGCGATGACTTGCCGCTCCGGCGCATGCCCGTCACGACTTTGATCAAACCGTTGTCGCGCGCCTCGGCCAGCATCCGCTGATATCTCGGACGAGGCTTCAATGATGACTGGAACATCAACAATCTCACCATCCTTCCAGACCACGGCATAGATGCTTGATACCGTCCATTGACAGAGCTTCGGCAGGGCACACATCTGCGACTGCAACTTTCTATAGTATACTATAGAAAGTCGTAAAAATCCGCAACTTTCTATAGTATGATATAGAAAGTTGTTTCTCTGACATACCACCACACTACATTCGCATCACACCACCGAGGACATCATGACCGATATCGCTTCCGAACTTCCGCAGCACACGCCAGCCTCGCCGTCAACGCCGGCACAAACGCCAACTCAAGCGCCGGCACCCACATCGGCTTCAGTCGCAAGGGTTTCACTGCCGCCTTCCGGTTCTCTACGCCGCGCGCCGCATATGCACGCCTCCACCACACCCGGAGCGCACCGTCCAATGCGTCGCGCCGACCGCGAAGTCCGTTCTCCACAGCAAATCAAGGATATCCTCGACTCGTGCGAAGTCGTGCGCATCGCCTACCAAGACGCCGAGGGCCTGACCATCGTGCCGATGAATTTCGGATATCAATTCACTCTGGAGCGATTCCCCCAACCCGAAAACGACCTTCCGGTCAGCCTGTCGGCGAATGGGACACCACTGCCGCCGGATTTCGGCGAGCTTCGGATTTTCCTGCATTCGGCGCATGAGGGACGCAAAATCGACGCGATTCGCACTGCGGGCAACGCGCTTCCGGTCGCCTTTGAGCTTGACTGCGATCATCAGGTGCACGAAGGCCGCACACCTTGCAACTGGTCGGCGTCCTTCCGCTCGATTGTCGGCACGGGCACGGCATCGGTGGTCACGGATCTTGACGAAAAAATCGCCGCCATGCAAGCCCTGATGAGCAAGCAGGCTGGCATGGATCACGTGCCCTTCACCGCGCAGCAGATGGCAAGCGTCACAGTCTGGAAAATCGTGTCCACTAGTTTTACCGGCAAGATCCACACCGTTCCACGCCCGCACGGCGGCAAGTGACGTTCCTTACGTTCCGGCCGCAGCGCGCGGACCAGTATATCGTAAACCAGTAATTTTACGTTATACGTATTTGACTTGCTGGGATGCGCGGTTGGGTTGAAGACAGCCACGCTGTAGATGGCCGCGTTATCGACAGTATCTGCAGGTCTACCGGAAAATTGCCTACTCACAGCTTTCAAGTGAGGGGGAATTAGCCGATGGACAACCATGACAGATCCAAAGGAACTGGGGAGGCAAAGGACTCTTCCGGGACTTTTGCCAGACTCTTTCGCTACTTAAAGCCTAATTACTGATCCCTGCTCGCTGTAATCATATTCGCGATTACTTCGACCGTCTTCTCCATTATTGGACCAAAATTTCATCCAAGGCAACCGACAAGCTGATCACCGGGATTCGTGCCAAGATCTAGAATACCGGTGAATTGATTTTATTTACATCAACAACATTATCCCGTTGCGCCTGGCCTTTATCACCTGTCCATGATTTTCAACCATGCACAAAGACGGATTACTTCAGATATTTCCCAGAAGGTTGCCTTTTCGATAAGAAAAGATATCGCGGAAAAATCGACCGCCTGGCGCTCAGTTTTTCAAGCACACCAGCGGTCGATCGTTTCAGCGGTTGTATCTTGGTAGCTCATACCTGTCTTTTACGCCTTGACACTCTTAAAGGCAAAGAAGTGGCCTTCTGGGTCCGCAAAGTTGCAAGTTTCGGCACTGCCCATATCAACGACTTCGCCAACAGTGACGCCCTTGTCAAGCAACTTTTGGCGGGTTTCCTTCACGTCTTCGCAGCTGAAAAGCAGTGACGGGGTAGCCAGGTCAAGTTCTGGTGAGTACTCGGCGATCACCTCACGATCAAACAGGCGCAGGCTGTATTCCGCGTTTTCGCAAGCTACCAGCAAGTAGGTCTTGCTTTGGTCGGGGCCTTCGCCTTCTTCTTTCACGATGAAGCCAACTTGTTCACTCCAGAACTTGGCACATTTTTCTGGATCATGTACATAAAGCATGATTTCAACTTGGTGAAACATATTTGCAAACCTCGATTTTGAGCTATTTCTTTTACTGGCTATTTATCAAATGGCGACAACTACAACGGGTTTAAGAATTAGCGGAAAAATTCTCGTTTTCAAAGTGCATGTGAAGGACCTTTCTGGGGGCTGGCTATTATTCCTTTCAACTCACAACCCTAGCCGAGGTGCTGCACATGCACGTTGAAAACGGGGAGCGACAACACGCTTTCACCACTGGTCAAGCACCGGCCAATCGCGCCAAGCAAACCGCAGATGCACGCATATCCGCCGCACACCGGAACATAAGCCACCCAGGAACCCGCTGATGGCCGCTCAACCCCAACACCCTGTGTGAGAAGCCGGTGCACCCACCAGTCCCCGCACAACCCTCGACACAGGAACCCGCAGATACGATGCTATCTCCCAGACACCGGAACTCTCACCCCACAGCAACCCGCAAATACGCTCGCAACAGGCGGTACCGGCCCGCAACAAGCCGCGCACACAACCAGCGCGGCGACTCACCCGAGCAGCGCGAGCAGGTCGTCCTTGGTGAGCCGACTGATGGCGCTGCCACCGGTCGTCGAAGCGTCATCCACGAACTTCGCTGCAAGATCAGACTTCGTACGCTGCAGGTTGATGATGCGCTCCTCGATGGTGTCCTTCGCCACAATCTGGTACACGTTCACATCCTGTGTCTGCCCGATGCGATGCGCACGGTCGGTCGCCTGGTTCTGCGCTGCGGCATTCCACCACGGGTCGGCATGCACAACCACGCAGGCACCGGTCAGGTTAAGGCCTGTATTGCCGGCCTTGAGCGAAATGAGGAACACCGGGGTGTCGTCCTTGTTGAACTGGTTGACCAGCTCAAGCCGCTTTTTCTTCGGGGTTCCGCCGGTAATCACGTCATAGTCGATGCCGTTCTTGTGCAACCGCTTGCCGATCAGATGCAGATAACTGGTGAACTGCGAGAAAATCAGCATCTTGCGGCCCGCATCGCGGCAGGATTCCACCAGTTCCTCGATGGCATCAAGCTTGGCGGATTTCTTCCCGGCGTTCTCGTACACCAACCGCGGATCGCAGCAAATCTGCCGCAACCGGGTCAACTGGGCGAGCACCTTGATCTTCTCGGCGCCGGAATCGAAGTTCGTATCCCTGTTGATGGAAGCGCGCAACCGCTGCTCGAGCGCCGCATACAGTTTGCGTTGCTCGCCCTCCAGCTGGACGGTGATGACGTTCTCGATTTTGTCGGGCAGGTCGCCGAGCACATCCTTCTTGAGACGACGCAGAATGAACGGGCCGACAAACACCTGCAATCTGCGCTGAGCGATGGCGTCACCGCTGAGAATCGGCATTTCGAACCGACCGCGGAAATGCTTATAGCTGCCAAGCATCCCGGGCATGAGGAAATCGAAGATGCTCCACAATTCGGACAGCCGGTTCTCGATCGGCGTGCCGGTGAGCGCGAACCGATGCTTGGCTTGAATCGAACGCACCGCCTGCGAGGATTTCGTCGCGTGGTTCTTCACATATTGCGCCTCATCCAACGCCATGCACGTGAAGTTGATATCACGATAATCATCGATATCGCGGCGCAACAGATCATACGACGTGACGAGCAAATCATAATCGCGTGCACTGGCGAGAATCGCCCGACGCTCGTCCTTGCTTCCCGCGAGCGCGGCGACGTGCAGTTCCGGCGTGAATTTCTCCGCCTCAGCGACCCAGTTATAGACCAGGGAGGCCGGGCAGACAATCAGGTTCGGCCCGTTCTTACGCGATTCGTCCAGCCGGCTGAGCAGCATGGCGAGCATCTGCACGGTTTTGCCCAGACCCATCTCGTCGGCGAGAATACCACCGAAGCCCTTGTCGCACACCGCGTTGAGCCATCTGAAACCCTCCGCCTGATAGGGGCGAAGCACAGATTTCAAGCTTTCCGGCACCTCGTAGCGGTTCGGGTCGATGACCTTGAGGTTCTCGACATACTGGTGGAACCGCTGGTCCTTGTCCTCATCATCGGTTTGGCCGTCGAGATAGAAGGCTTGAAATGCGGGCACATCCACGGCTCCATCGGCAAACTCGTCCCGGTCGATGCCCAGATCGTCGGCGACAGTGTCAAGCTTGCTGGTGTCCATAGTGGCCAAGTTGACGAACCGGCCGTCGCGCAGACGATGGAACCGTTTGCGCTGGCGGTAGCTGTTGAGCAACTGCGGCACTTCGTCAGGGTCGACTTCGTCGGCAATCGGCGAGATCTCCACCAGATCGGAGCGCATGGACAACCCGATTTTGATGACCGGCGACGGCATGGACGTCACCCCGTCGAACGCCGGCGTCGAGTACACGGTTCCCAGGCCGCGCAATACCGGCAGCCCTTCGGTCAGCAGACGGTAGATTCCCTCGTCGTCGTCTTCGGACAACCGCGCAATCGGACCGTCCGGGCGCGGGAAATAATGCAGCAGCGCTTCGACCACGAGTCGTTCGGTGGTCGTGTCGCGTACCACGCCGTCATGCGCGCCGTTGCCGTTGAAGATATGGAATCGGCGATCGCCGTACCGGGCTTGGGCATCGCATGTGATGCCGTCGCGGTCGCGGTCGAAATACAGTTCTATATTGCACGGCTGCTGGATGGTGGCCAGCAGTTTCGCCGGAATATCGGCAATCAGGCCATGCAGGGGTTTTGGCCGATTATGCTGCGGTTCGCCCTGCGGATTGGGATCGCCCGGTGCCGGCGTCTCAAGTGTTGTCTCGGTATGCGGACTTACGGCGGGACCCGCGGAACCGGCGACATCGTTGACATTGTCGTCATCATCCGTTTCCTGCTGCACCGGCACGCCGTCGATCGCACCGACCGTCAGCTGCGGGAGCACCGTGCGGCTGAACGCGTTCAAATCACGGGGGCTGACGTACTGCTCAGTCTCGCGATCCTCCCCGCACAACGCCATCACGAGCTGTTCACGCCGCGCCAACTGCGGAGAACACCGGAAAATCATCGGCAGGCCGTCGGTGCTCGACGAGTACCATTCGCGGTTCGCACCGATCGCGGAACCAACAATCACATACGAAGAAGGGTGTCCGTCGATTATCGCAATCACGCGGGCGGTATGCGAAATCGTGTATCCGCCATCGTCCTCGGGGGTGATGCGCAACCCGAAATCAGGGTCGGTGCCGACGACACGCATGGCTCGCGCGTTGGCGAAAGTCGTGCTGACCCCCACCACGCCCACGGCTTCCCGGGTATCGACGAACAAGCCGAGCAGCTCCGCCAATTCGTCGTCGGCCACCGCGTATCCGTCGCCCGACGCACTATGCGGGAACGAATAGAACATCGCATTGCTCAGGCTTTCCCTGACCTGCACGGCACGATCGAGAATGTCAAGCATCTTGCGGGACTGCTCGTCGAAGGTGTAGCGGGTATGGACGAACGCTAGCTTCTGCCCATACTGGAAGTACTCCCGGTTGCGCACCGAATCAAGCAACTGGGGAATGCTCTTGACGACATAGCTGAGTCTGAGCGAGGGAACATTGAGTTTGAGACGGATCGAAGCCCCTGATACCCGCGCGGATTTCGCAAACTCAAGTTCCAGATGCACGCTGCCGATTGGCAGATGGCGGCTGCTTTGCACAGACGTCGGAACCCCGCCGTTCTTCTCCGCGGCGTTGACCTGCTTAAGCAATTCAAGCTGCCGGTTTTTCGCGTCATCGGCTTGGCGGCGCTCCTCACTGAACATGAAGCGCTCCAGTAGCGGCGACGTGGTGCGATGCTGGCGTCCGCCACGGGAAGAGGCGTCCCCCTTGACGGCGAACGACGAGGAATCCTCGTTGTACGCGATAATCAACGCCAGCACGTGCTTGCAGATGCCGCCGAATCTGCTGAACGCCGGGCAGGTGCATGACGAATCGGTGAAATCCGAGCGATCCTCGTCGATATGCGTGCTCACATCGTAATCGCTCAGGAAGTTCTCAGTGCTGTGGACCGTCGCGTGAAGCGTTTCACCGTCATCCGTGTAAGTGCATGTGAAATCACGTATCCGGTTGCTGGAAAGGACGTCAAACGCGCGATAATACGCGGATCCCCCTCGCCGTTTCAGCTTGGATTCAGGAACGACCTCATCACGCGCGCCATACGAGGAACCGGGTTCTGCGCCGAAATCACGAGGCGTGTCGTACCCGCTGCCGCCTCGTCCCCCATATACCGATGCATGCCAGTCCATGACCACCATCCTTCATCAAGCACTCGTTCCATCGTAACGCAAGACGGGCGGGAATACACATCGGCATTCCCGCCCGTCTCACCGCTCAGCGATGCTTCTTGCCACCGGCATGTTTCTTCCCGGAATGATGCTTGCCCGCCGGCTTTGATTTCTTTGACGCCTTGGATTTCTTGCCCTGTTTCGCGCTGACGAACCGCACATCGTCGCGATGCTTCTTGCCGCCATGACGCCAGCCACCGGAACGCTGGCCGAACTCGCGTTCGCGACGCTGCTTGCGATTGCGCGGGCCCTCATCGTACGACGAGATACGACGGCCGGAATGGCGCTGCGGCATCTCACCGTCGCGGAACGACCGGTCGAAATCGCGCATATCATCATCGCGACGCCCGGCACCGCGATCGAAACGGTCCTTGCCGTGCTTGCGATGCTCGGCGTCCTTGGCGCCCTTATGACCATGATGCTTGGCGTTGCGGTAATCCTCGGACATGGCGAAATCGACGGATGCCGGCTGACCGAACCCGTCGAAGGATTCGCGGGCATCGTCGGCATGATGCCCGTGCGAGGCATGGCCCTTGCCCTTGACCCCGCCCTTGTCGTGACGATCCTTGTGATCGCGGCGATCCTTGTCATCGCGGTCATGACGGCCCTTGCGTTTGCCGCCGTCCTTCTTCTTGCCGTTCTTGCCACTCTTGCCGTGTTTGTTGCCGAAATCGACCTGACCCAGATCCCAGCCCTCGACAACAGGCGCGACCTCGCCTACCAGCTCAAGCAGTTCAGGGGACTCAGGGGTGACCGCGACCGGCTTCGCATCGATACCCGCGTTGCGGAACAGACGATGCGAGGATCGGCGCTGGTTCGGCAGCACGAGCGTGACCACGTCACCATGTTCGCCGGCACGCGCGGTACGGCCGGAACGGTGAAGGAAGGACTTCGGGTCGGCCGGCGGTTCGGTCTGGATCACCAGGGCGACATCGCTGACGTCGATGCCTCGCGCGGCGACATCCGTGGCGACCAGGACACGCACGAATCCACGCTCGAACGCGGCGAGATGATGGTCGCGCTGCTTTTGCGACAGATTGCCCTGCAAATCGACCGCAGGAATGCCGTGCTTGACGAGCTTCTCGGCGAGTTCCTTGGCCTGGTACTTGGTACGGGTGAAGATGATGCGCTTGTCCTTGCCGCTGGCGAGCGCGCGAATCACCTCAGGCTTGTCGTCCTTGGTGACCTTGAATACATGCTGGGTGAGCGTGTCGACCTGGGCGTCGGCTGCATCGACAGCGTGGACCTTCGGTTCGTGCAGGAATTCGTCGACGAGCTTGTCGACACCGTGGTCGAGGGTCGCGGAGAACAGCATGCGCTGACCGTCCGGGGCGACCTGCGCGAGCAGCTTCTCGACCGAAGGAAGGAAGCCCATATCGGCCATCTCATCGGCTTCGTCAAGCACCGCGACGCGCACGGATTCGAGGCTGAGCAGCTTCTGGTTGAGCAGGTCCTCAAGACGCCCGGGGCAGGCGACCACAATCTGGGCGCCGCGACGAAGCCCGTCGACCTGACGGCCTTGGCGTACACCGCCGTAGATGGTGACGGTACGCATGCCGTACACCTCGGCGAGCGGCCTGATGACTTCGTCAATCTGGTTGACCAGTTCTCTGGTCGGCGCGAGAACGAGTGCACGCGGGTGGGGCAGCATGGCTTTCTTGCGTGCATCCTTGTCACCGCTGTTCTTGATGGCGTTGAAATCGCGGATTGCGTCATCGGCGTCGCTGGACTGCGCGAGACGGGCAATCAGCGGGATGGAAAACGCGAGGGTCTTGCCGGAACCGGTCTGGCCTCGGCCGAGAATATCTCGCCCGGCAAGGGAATCCGGCAGGGTGTCCGCCTGGATGGGGAACGCCGTGGTTTTGCCGTCGCGTTCGAGCGCATCGACCAGTTCGCGCGGAACCCCCAGTTCGGCGAAAGTGCGCGGCGGCTCGTCGCGGTGTGCGGCGGAATCGGCCGCGGCGGCCTCTGCAGCCGCTACGTATTTGCTCTCGTGAAGCTCTTCTTCGATGTTCTGGTTCTTGAAGGAGTTCTTGCCGTCACGGCGGTCGAAGCGCTTACCGCCCTTGCGCCCGCCCTTGCCGTGATGTTTGAAGGAATCGCCATGCCGCTTGTTGTCGTGCTTATGGGCATGCTGAGAGGATTTGGAATCAGTCACTATGTTCTTTCGATCGTAAGTCGGCCGCTCACGCGACCCAGCCGCACTCCCGCGGCGTTATTCAGACAATTCAGTTTATCGCGAGGTGTCGAATTCGACGCGCGGCTGAGCGCGATGGCTCAGGTTGCGGGGCGGCAGCGGGTTACGTCGATTACAGCGGTGGCGACGGGGTGAAGGCGGGGCTGAACGCAAGAGGGTGAATGCAGTCGGGTGAACGCAGGTCTGCAAACACGGGCGGTGGCGCAAGCGGTGGACGCAAGCAGGAAGTCTCGGGCGCAGTCCGCAATCAGTAGGTCTTGATGGCCAGATCGATGGTCAGGGCGATGCCGGCGATCACCGCGGCGATGCGCATGATGCGAGCGGGGATTTTCCGGGTAATCGGCGGGGCGATATAGCTTCCGGCGAAGCAACCGAGGCACATCACGATGGCCAACGGCCAATCGACGACACCGCGCACGATAAACACCACGGATGCGCTCATATTCGCACCCCACCCGATCAGGGTCTTGAGCGCGTTGACCTGATGGAACGGGCCGATGCCGGCGGCGTCAAGCACCGCAAGGACCAACGTGCCTGCGCCGGCCCCGAAATAGCCGCTGTAGATTGCGCAGCATGACACGCCAAGCCAGACCCACCACGGGTCTTCGGAGAGCGGCTCGGTTTGTGTGCGGACAAGCGGGCGGGAACGCCGCTTCCCCGTATTGTCGTCCGGCGATGCCTCATTAAGTCCCAGCTGGGCCGCCTGTGCCTGTGCAGCTGCGGCGGCCTGCTTGGCTTCGGCACGCCCGCGCGGATTTAGGGCGATTGCGGCACTGCTCAGGGCAATCAGCGGCGGGACGACGAATTCGAAGACCTTCGGGTCAAGTTCAAGCAGCAACAACGCCCCCAGAATGCCGCCAATCACACCAATCGACACGTAAATCGCGGCTCTGAGATGCAATCCATGCAGCTCCTTGCGCGCACCGAGCGCACCGCCGAATCCCGTGCCCAGCACGCCGACCGTGTTCGACGCGTTGGCGAGGACAGGCGGCACTCCCAGTGCCAGTAGTGCAGGGTAGGAAATCAGCGATGATGCGCCCACGGCGTACCCCACGAAACCGGCTCCGACACCGGCGAGCGCCACCAACAGCAGGGTGAGTACCGAGTATCCAGCAATCATGATGTACCTCACCTCCGTGGGCCGCAACGGCAACGTGAATGCCGGTGTTGCCGTATTTCCTAGTGTTTACTGGTGTTTCCTAGTGTTTTAGGTATTTGCAGGTATTTGCAACTGACAGACGCAAATCCGGAATCGTCGAGCCCAGTCTATTGATTGTCCCGACAATCGCGAGTCCTGTCGGTCGAAGTCCTGTCGGTCGATAGTCACCTTAATCGAATCGCAAGTCCCGTCGAAGGATAATCCCGTTAATCGCAAGTGCCGTCGATTGATAGTACGAGGAAGGCGAGGAGACGTCCATCTTCCCGTCCATGATACGGACAGCGATGACGGCCGGGGAGCGACCGCAATGTCGCACAGCAGACAAATATCAGTCCAATCCCCCGTCGAACCAACCCAATCGACCCGCCGTGCAACCCGCCAGTCACACCGCAGGCAGATATCAACCCGTCACCCCTTCACAGCCGAGACACCCGCCCGCCATGCGACCTACCAATCACACCGCAGCCAGATACCCAACCAACCGACCCACAAACGCCAGGATATCCGCCCATTGTGTAACCGCAATGTCGCACCGCAAGCAGATACCGGCCGAATTCCCCACCACACCAACCCAATCTGTCTACCGTGCGACTCTGCAATCGCACGACAGACAGATACCAGCCCATCAGACTCGTTAAGCCAACCCAATTAGCCCGCCATGCAACCCACCGATCGCACGACAGTCAGATACCAGCCCGCCAACCCCTCACCCGCCAAGTTATCTGCCCACAGTGCGACCCACCAATCGCACCGCAAGCAGATATCGACCCATCGGACTCTCCGAACCACCTAAATCGGCCCGCCATGCGACCCACCAATCGCACAACTCGTCGAAACCCGACGCCCCACCCGCGTGCCCAGTCATCGACCCGCCCGCTGTAGACCGTATACGCCATAATGGAAGGGTTATTGTGACCGATTACATTCCATATGCGCCTCCCCGGCGCACATCAGGAGAACGGAACAACTTTGGCTGAGTTTATTTATCAAATGATCAAGGCGCGCAAGGCCTACGGCGACCGGGTCATCCTCGACGACGTGACCTTGAGCTTCCTGCCCGGCGCGAAAATCGGCGTGGTGGGCCCCAACGGCATGGGCAAGTCCACACTGCTGCGCATCATGGCCGGCCTCGACACCGTCTCGAACGGCGAAGCGACCCTCACCCCGGGCTACACGGTCGGCATCCTCCAGCAGGATCCGCCGCTCGATGAAGACAAGACCGTCGGCGAGAACATCAAGATGGCGTTCGGTCCGATCGCCGAGAAGGTTGAGCGCTTCAACCAGATCGGCGAAGAAATGGCTAATCCCGACGCCGATTTCGACGCCCTCATGGAGGAAATGGGCAAGCTGCAGACCGAAATCGACGCCGCCAACGGCTGGGATCTCGACTCCCAACTCGAGCAGGCGATGGACGCGCTGCAGTGCCCCGACCCCGACACCCCGGTCAGCGTGTGCTCCGGTGGCGAGCGCCGTCGTGTCGCCCTGTGTCGTCTGCTGCTTGAAGCCCCCGATCTGCTGCTGCTCGACGAGCCCACCAACCATCTGGACGCCGAATCGATCCTGTGGCTCGAACAGTTCCTGCACCAGTACAAGGGTGCCGTCATCGCCGTCACCCACGACCGCTACTTCATGGACAACGTGGCCGAATGGATCTGCGAAGTCGACCGCGGCCACCTGTACCCGTACAAGGGCAACTACTCCACGTATCTGGAGACGAAGGCCAAGCGTATGGAAATCCAGGGCGCAAAAGACGCCAAGCTCGCCAAGCGCCTGAAGAACGAGCTCGACTGGGTGCGCTCCTCGCCGAAGGCACGTCAGGCCAAGAACAAGGCGCGTCTCGAGCGCTACGACCAGATGGAAGAGGAAGCACGCAACTCCAAGAAGCTTGACTTCTCCGAAATCCAGATCCCACCGGGGCCGCGTCTGGGTTCGCAGGTACTGGCAGCCGAACATATCCACAAGGCGTTCGGCGACCGCGTGCTCATCGACGATTTGAGCTTCACGCTGCCGCGTAACGGCATCGTCGGCGTAATCGGCCCGAACGGTGTGGGCAAGTCCACCCTGTTCAAGACGATTGTCGGTCTGGAGCCGCTCACTTCGGGCAAGCTCACCATCGGCGACACCGTCAAGATCTCCTACGTCGACCAGAACCGTGCGGGCCTCGACCCGAACAAGAACCTGTGGGAGGCCGTGTCCGGCGGGCTTGACTTCATCGAGGTCGGCGGTGTGGAAGTGCCCACCCGCGCCTATGTGGCAAGCTTCGGTTTCAAGGGCTCCGACCAGCAGAAGCTCGTGAGCATGCTCTCAGGCGGTGAGCGCAACCGCTTGAATCTGGCGCTTACACTCAAGCAGGGCGGCAATCTGCTGCTGCTCGACGAGCCGACCAACGACCTTGATGTCGAAACGCTGGAAAGCCTGGAGAACGCACTGCTCGAATTCCCCGGCTGCGCTGTGGTCATCTCCCACGACCGCTGGTTCCTCGACCGCATCGCCACCCATATCCTCGCGTGGGAGGGCACAGACGAGAATCCTGCACACTGGTACTGGTTCGAAGGCAACTTCCAGGCGTATGAGGAAAACAAGGTCGCGCGCCTCGGCGAGGACGCGGCACGGCCTCATCGACTGCACCGCAAGCTGACGCGTTAGTATTCTGCGGATGCGTCCGCCGTCACTCTGCATCACGCGGTAGGCGAACGGCAATCAATCATGGAACCTTCCAGTCGGGCAACCGGCCGGGAGGTTCTTGAGTTTTGGGCTTGAGTCTTGGCTTGGTTTTTGGCTTGAGTCTTGGCTTGGTCCCTGAGTTTAGTCCTTGGGTTTCTTGGTCTGCCCTTTCGTTGAATCCGACGGGAATCAAGCACGAGGCGGCACCCGATTCACTATGCAGCCACCAGATGTTCACCCGACGCCACCGTGCGTTTACACGCATGAGGACAAGTCGAATCGCAACGGAAATACACACCTGCTGTACTGTGTCATAACACTCGGCACATGCGCAGGGTGCGGATTTCGTTGACGAAAGCGGTTTTCCCCGCGAAATCCGAAGATATTCCGTCAGGCGGATTAGACTACACCATGCGGCGCATGACGCCGACCGAATACGCACTCACCGCACTGGCCGGCGGGCAGGCAGAAAAGAGCGACTATGACGCACAATGAATCGATGACGCCGCTGAAGCATCTGGTGAAGGTGCTGCAGCTGGGTACCCCCTCCCCGCATCGGGACCATACCTACATCAATGGGGAAAGCCTGTATTTCCCCACGGGGCGCGTCTATGGCGGCCAGGTGATCGCGCAGTCCGTCATCGCCGCGGCGAAAACCGTGCCCGGCGGACGTCTGCCCCATTCCATCCACGGGTATTTCATCGCCGCCGGCGATATTCACCAAGATGTGCTCTTCGATGTGGAAACCTTGCGTGACGGGCATTCCTTCTCGTCTAGGCGCGTCAATGTCACACAGGCGCAGGGGCCGATTCTCACCGCCATCGCAAGCTTCCAGGAAACCGGCCAACGAGGTGTGGAATTCGCCGATCCAATGCCGGCCGATGTGCCGGGCCCGGAAGGACTGACCAGTGCGAAACAGCTCATGGAACCGTACGCGGAAAAGTCTCCGTTCGCTGATTTCTATGCCAGCAAATCCCCATTCGACATCCGTCATGTAACACCGACCATCATGTTGGGCGCCGACCACAAGTCCGCGGACCGGGACAGCGGGCGTCAGATGGTGTGGATGAAGGCGGATGGGACCGCAGACGTACCGCAGGTGATGCATCGGGCGATGCTGGCGCTTGGCTGCGACCAGATCATGATGGAGCCGGTGCTGCGGCGGGCGGGGCTGAGCATTTCGACACCGGGGATTTCCTATGCGTCCATCGACCATTCGATGTGGTGGTATCGGGATATCGACATCAACCAGTGGCATTTGTATGTGCAGGACACGCCGACCGCCGCCCACGGGCGTGGGCTGGCGCTTGCGAAGGTGTATTCGCGCGACGGCGAACTGGTAGCGGTGATGGCGCAGGAAGCCATGATCCGAGTCCCCGACAAGACCCTCGAAACCTTGCAATCCGGCAGCGAAACCAGCAACACCCCGGCATAACCGGTTCGTTCTCCCAAACTAGCTACGCAAAACCGAGCCCCAGCGTAGCCAGTTTTCGAAACACATAGTTTGGGAGAACCACTAACCTTCTGCCGACGCTGACACCGCACTCACCGTCGGCAGAAGCGGTACGCACACTAGCTGCGTTTGGCGACACCGCCACGGGCGAGCTGACGCTGTTGACGCTGGCGCTCCTTGATCTTCGGGTTCTCCGGCCCCTCATCGGGCGGCAATTGACAGAACCACTCACTGATAATGCCGATAATCATGTCAATCAAGCTCACCGCTGCCGCGATAGCGCATTCGCGGATCGCCCCCGCATAATACGGCGCATCGCTGTGCGGTAACGCAATAATCAGCTGCACCCCGTACCAGCCAAGCAAAAACGCCGCAGCAAGCCCCAGCGCCTTCGACAAGATCAACGTGTTGACCGCACGCTCGGGATCAAGCCTGCGCGTACGTTTCTTCGGATCAGTCCGCGCGTAGATACGCACCTGGATCGCCAACCCCAGCACCACCAGTCCCATGACCAGCATGACGACCGACACCACAATCGGCGCACCAAGCATGTCAAACTGGATGTTTTCCGCGACTTTCGTCACACCCACACTGAGCAGGCAGCCTGCCAGCACCGCAATCACGTACTGCCACCACGGGGTTCTTCGCATGATCATCGATCTCCTTGCGTATCGGGATTCCCTACGTTGTCCGCTTGTGCAACCATCCAATCTTCACAGACAATCTCCACACTGTGTGCGTCGGGGGTATTGCGCGCAAGTTCGGCGACCTCGCCGCCGTGCGGACCGACGAGCCGCGCGTCGCAATCGACCTGAGCCCACGGCACAAGCACAAAAGCACGCTGCCACGCCCGTGGATGCGGCAACGTCAACGTCGGGTCGTCGTACACCATGCCGTCAACATCGATGATATCAATGTCAAGCGGACGTGACGCCCAATGCTGGCCGTGGTCGCGGCCGGCGCTTCGCTCAATATCGTGGATTGCCTGCAACAGCTCCCGCGGCCGCTGTGTGGTGGATGCCAGCACGACGGCGTTGAGGAAATCCGGTGTATTCTGCGGCATTCCCCACGCCTTGGTGCGATACAGCGACGACACACCGGTGATTTGCGTGCCCTCGATCGCATCAAGCTGCCGGACGGCTTCACGCAACACCCCGGTGATGGCCGCGGTATTTCCGCCCTGGTTCGCACCGAGAGACAGCACGACGTGGTGGACGCTCCGGGCGCTGCCCTCATGTCGGTCGCCGCAATCCTCATGATTGCCGACCGCGCCATCATCGTCCGCTTGGGCTGTTGGACAATCCGCGGCATCCCTGGTGATAGTCACGCTCACATCAGCGAAAG
>NZ_JBJEIH010000012.1:55686-57367 GCF_051876855.1 Bifidobacterium sp. | reverse complement strand
ATCCGCTGCTTGTGCGTGGTCGGATAGCTCAGGTTCGCGCTGATCGCGCACACGTCACCGATGGTGCCGTCATCGACCATCTGGCGAATCATCGTGCGCGACGGCATGTATCGCGTCCAAATTGCTTCGGCGCACAGCCGGCCGGTCTGCTCGGACACGTCAATCACATGTTGCGCCTGCTCGGCGTTCACCGTGAACGCTTTCTCCACCAGCACATGCTTGCCGGCTTCCATGCACGCGATCGCCTGCTCGGCGTGCAGCGAATGTGGGGTAGCGATGTACACGAGGTCGACTTCCGGGTCGTCCAGCATCTGCGCGTATGACCCGTACGCCACCGGAATGCCGTACTGCCGGGCGAATTCGTCTGCGCGCGCCTGGTTGCGGGAAGCGACGGCGTATGGTTTGGCATACGCGCGGTACGTCGGGTCTTGCGCCATCAGGGTGAGGGTGGCCGCCATTTTCTGGGCGATACGTCCTGCGCCGAGAATCGCCACATTAATCGGGCGTTCAGGTGCCGCGTATGGTGCCGCTGTCGTCGTCGCTGTCGCTGTCGTTGCGATGCCGGACGTGCTTGATGCAATATCTGCTGGTGCTGTGGTGTGCTCTGCCATCGATGCTCCTTTGGTCCAGTCGTTGAATCACACCTTACGAGCACCACCTGAACGAATGATGATGCCTCCTGACTGGCGGGGCTGCCCGGGGCGGCGTGGATGATTGACGGAGTACGTATGCCGGGGCATGCGCAGGCGGGTTGTCGCTGCCGGGAATCAGCGGCGGAGAGAGGGGTTCGGCGTGTTGCGTATGTCCTGACATACTTGCGCAGGCAGATGACGAGGCCTGCTGAGAGATGGGGACTGTCATGGCTTGATTTGTCGTGTCACGTATGCGGCGGCATGCAAGGCTTGTCGTTGCAGCGCCGGATTGTGCGGTGAAGCGGGCAATCGTCAAGTTGTGTGTCCCAAGACATGCGTGGCGTGTTACTTCCGGCGGTGATCTGGCCGGGGATTGGGGGTGTGCCGGGTTGTGTGTGTTCTGGCATGCGTAACGTGGTGTTTCTTGCGGTGATTTGGCCGGGGGGATTGGGGTGTGTCGGGTTGCGTATGTCTGGGCATGCGCGGCGTGGTGTTTCCGGCGGCGGTCTGGGGCAGGGGGATAGGGTGCGTGAAGGTGTGTGTCCCGAGGCATGCGCAACGTGTTGCTTCCGACGGTGATTTGGCGGGGGAATTGGGGTGTGTCGGGTTGTGTGTGTTCTGGCATGCGTGACGTGCCGTTCTTTGCAGTGATTGGGGGACAGGGGGGGCGGGGTGAGTCGAGGTATGTATGTCTGGGTATGCGTAGCGTGCTGTTGATGGTGGTGGTTCGGGGGCGGAGAATGGGGATGTGTTGGGTTGCGTATGTTGTGGCATGCGTAGTGTGCTGTTTCTTGCGGTGATTTGGCCGGGGAAATTGGGGTGTGCCGGTTGTGTATGTCTGGGCATGCGCGTGTGGCTGGATGCCGGTCCGGGAGGCGGCGTCCTGTTTGTTTGCACCGACTTGCGTATGCGGCCGCATACGTTGGAGTCAGTCAATCGGCCCGTTGCTCGGGGCAATGTCGCCGGTATTGACGGCCATCGCACAATTCATCAGCAATCGGCCCGTTGCTCGGGGCAATGTCGCCGGTATTGACGGCCATCGCACAATT
>NZ_JBJEIH010000012.1:50899-55586 GCF_051876855.1 Bifidobacterium sp. | reverse complement strand
CATCAGCAATCGGCCCGTTGCTCAGGACAATGTCGCAAGACGTCGCCGTTCGCAACACTGCCGCCTAGGGCAATATCGCAGGGCAATGTCGCTGGCAATATCACAGGTGTCATTGCGCGACATTGTCGCAGACGTCATCGCGCAACACCGTCGCCCAAAACGCCGTCACAGAACACAGCGTGATAGTGCGGCATAGATAACGGCGATAGCCGGCAAGGCGTTTCCGCCGCGCAATCGTGATTGCATACCATTCAGGGCAAGACGGCACATGGCAGGAATCGGGTTTTCCATCCGGTGGCGGCCGTGCGGGCGGAACTCGCGAGAGGAGTGGACGCAATGACACAGGCAACGACAACAGCCACTACGGCAACAACGGCTACAGCCACGGCAGCCACGGCCACGACAACAACAGCCACGACAACAACAGCCACGACGGCAACGGCTAGAACGGCAACATCCGCGACGGTAACAACAGCGACAGCAACAACAAATGCAACAACGGCACAGGACATCACCACGAACATCGCCGATCGGGTGCGTGGCATCCCCGCGAATCCGTTTGCCGCTGCCAACGCGCGGGTCGCCAAATATCGGGCCGCCGGCCATGACATCATTGACCTGAGCCAAGGCAATCCGGATGGTCAGCCGCCGCAGTTCATGATTGATGCTGTCGCCCAAGCCGCCCGTAATCCAGCCGATTTCAAGTACCCGTCATTCAACGGCAAGCCAGCCTTCCTCAAGGCGGCGGCCGGCTGGTACCAGCGCGAATTCGGCGTGACCCTCGACCCGGCGACCCAACTGCTGGCGACCGCGGGCGCGTCTGTCGGCATCAGCGCCGTCATCCAAACCCTCGTCAACGCCGGCGATCTTGTGGCGCTGGTCGGCCCGTATTACCCGCAGTACGAGGGGTCAACCGCAGTGGCGCAAGGACGGGTGTACACGATTGCAACCAGCCCGGAGTGCGGATTCCTGCCGGATCTCGATGCCGTGCCGGACGAGATCTGGGACGAGGCGAAACTGCTCATTCTCAACTATCCGAACAATCCGACCGGTGCCGTGGCGACCCGGGAGCTGTTCGAAACGGCGGTGCACATCGGCAAGGAGCATCACGTAGTCATCGTCAACGATTTCGCCTACGCCGGCATCGGTTATGACGAGCAGTCGCCAATCAGCCTGTTGAGCACTCCGGGGGCCCTTGACGTGTCGCTGGAATTGTGCTCGCTGTCGAAGATGTACATGATTGCCGGCTGGCGTGGCGGTTTCGTCGCCGGCAACGCTCAGCTCATGGCCGCGGTGAAATCCGTGCACGCGCAGACCAGTCTGCTGGTGTCCTCGATTGTGCAGGACGCGGGAGCGGCGGGGCTGAACAGCGACCAGTCGACGGTGCGCGTACTCGCCGACCGGTACCACCACCGGTATCTCGCCTTGCGTGATGGTCTTGCCGAAGCGGGATTGCACCTGACTGACTCGCATGGCGGCTTGTTCGCCTGGATGCCGGTCCCCGGCGGTGATGATCAGGCTTTCGCCCAGTGGCTCATCGATCAGGCTGGCGTGGCTGTGATCGCCGGTTCCGATTTCGGCCCGACAGGCGCCGGATACGTGCGGTTCAGCCTGCTCATGCCACAGGAGACGTTGACCCAGGCGGCACACCGTATCCGTGATGCGCGTGGCGACGCTTGGTGACACTTGACGACGTGGGGAGGTGTCAATCAAGCCCATTTCCAATATGAGAATGTGGACCAGTGATGTTATGTCGTGACATCCGATGGTTTCCATCTTCTCCGAGCGAAGAAACGGCGCTATGTTTTTCGTGCGTTGTCGTTACAATAACATCCGGCTCGTTGTCGCGAATACGGGATTGAGAGAGCCCGGGCACGAGTGCACGCGCGAATGATTATGGAGAGACTGTGGATCTTGGTTTGCAATTCTCAGGCATGAATCTTGCCGGCATGAATCCTGCCGGTGTCAACCCCGCCGGTATGGATACCACCGGCATGAACGCGCCGATTGCCGGCATGCCGACGGCCGGTCGTGTGACGGCTGCCGTGCCTGGCACCCCCGCAAGCGACAATGTGATGTTGCGTCCGTTGGCCGATCGCATGCGCCCTAAGCACCTTGACGATGTCATCGGCCAAGATCAGGTACTTGCTCCGGGCGCACCGTTGCGTCTGATGGCTTCCCCGACAACCTCGCAATCCGTGGTCGTCCCCGGCGCCGCCCTGCTGTACGGCCCTCCGGGAACGGGCAAAACCACGATCGCGCATCTGATCGCGGAGGAGTCGCATCGGCGTTTCATTGAGCTGTCCGCCGTCAATGCGCGTGTCGAAGAGCTGCGAAACTCGCTGTCCGCCGCTGAACGGTTGAAGCGCCGCGGTGAGGAAACCGTGCTGTTCATCGACGAAATCCACCGGTATTCGCGCGAAGAGCAGGACATTCTGCTGCCTGCAGTGGAAAAGCGGCTCGTCACCTTTGTCGCCGCCACCACGGAAGCGCCGTCCAGCACGCTTGCCCCGGCGTTGCTCAGCCGTTGCATCATCGTGCATTTGCATCAACTCGGTGTCGACGGCCTCAACAGGATCGTGGACAGGGCAGTCGCCTCGCCGGACGGGCTTGGCGGCTCGGTTACCTTGGATCCGGAAGCGCGCAAGCTCATTGTCCTCAGCAGCGGCGGCGACGCGCGTCATGCGCTCACCACGCTTGAGGCGGCCGCTTCCCGTGCCGCAAGTCAGGCGACGCCCGGCCAAATCGCGGTCGTCACGTCCGACGATGTGCGCAGCGTCATCGACAACATTCCTTCCTACAGCGTCGACGACCATTACGATATGGCCAGCGCGCTCGTCAAATCGATGCGCGGTTCGAATCCGGATGCCGCCGTGTATTGGGCGACGCGCATGCTCGACGCGGGTGAGGATCCGATGTTCATCGCGAGGCGCGTCGTGGTTTCCGCGGCGCAAGATGTCGGGCTTGCCCAGCCGCAGGTGTTGCAGACCGCGGTTGCCGCGGCTCAGGCGGTCGAGATGGTCGGTATGCCGGACGCGCGCGTGCCCCTGATGGAAGCGATCATCCAAATCGCCGTGTCCCCAAAGTCCGATGCTGTTCTGAACGCTGCAAAAGCTGCCCAGAAGGATATCCAGGATGGCAAGCTCGGCATTGTGCCGCTGCACCTGCGCAACCCCACGGATGCCGACCATCGTGCCGCGGGCAATGGTATGGGCTATGTCAATCCGTTGGAACACGGCGGGTTCGTAGCTCAGCAGTACATGCCGATGGGTATCGAAGACACCGAATACTATCAGCCGAGAAATTCCGGTGTGGAAGCGAAAATCGGCCCGTGGCTCGCGCAATATCGCGCCGCGATGCGCAACGCGAGCGGTCCCGCTGACGAAGGGGAGACCGGCACATCAGAGGCGGATGCGGTCAACTGATCTGCCGGCTGTGGAATTGAGGGTGGTATCGGTGCCGAAGAGCGCTGAAACCACCCTCAACTGTATTGTCTGCGGCAGTATCGTCGGCAACCGTATGCATCTTCGGCACAAACCGTCCGCCGGTTGTGCGTGCGTGGACGTGGCCACTTGCAAAACGTGGTCACGCACAGGCGGAATTGTTTGCAACCGTTGTCACATCGCGTGCAGGGCAATCATGGATGCGCGCAGCGCCTGTGCGATGCGCCGGATATCCGCGTGGTGCAGCGGCTCCCGGAACGAGAATCGCAACGCGGATTTTGCTTCCGTTTCGTTCAACCCCATGGCCAGCAGCGTGCCGGGAGCTTCGTGACGTCCGATGGCACATGCCGAACCTGAAGACACTTCAATGCCGCGCGCGTCCAAATCGACGAGCAGCGCCTCGCCGTTGACATTCGGGAAGGTGAATGACGCATGGCCGGGCAGACGATTGGCCGGGTCGCCGGTGAGGGTCGTGCCAGGAATCGCCTCGCGGATAGCCCTGATCAGATCGTCACGCGACGCGGCCAGACGGGCGTTGCGTTCCTCCATTCCCGCGCATGCCTCATTGAGCGCGACCGCCAGTGCAATCGCTCCCGCGACATTCGGTGTGCCGGAGCGCAGACCGCGTTCTTGCCCGCCGCCGCTGACAATCGGCTCGATAGCCACACGGCTACGGGCGAGCAGGGCGCCCAAGCCTTTCGGCGCGCCGAACTTGTGTCCGGACACCGCGAGCGTGTCGGCGTCAAGACCGCGGAAATCCACGGGAATCGTGCCGGCCGCCTGCACGGCGTCCACATGGACGGGCACTGCGGCATCATGGCAGATGCGCACCGCGCGGTTCACTGGCTCAATCGTGCCCACCTCGTTGTTCGCCATCATGATGCATGCGAGGGTCGCACCCCGACGGGCCTCGCGGGAGAGTACGTCAAGGTCGATATGGGCCTGAGCGTCGACCGGAATGCGCACCACGTCGAAATCGAAGAAATCATGCAGCCATTGTGCTGATTGCGCGACGGCCGGGTGCTCCACCGCCGAAATGAGGATGCGGTGGGCGGGGGAGTGCTGAAAGTGTGGTGATGCGGGTACGGATGCGGGTGTGGGTGTGGATGCACTTGCCGGCGTTGATGCCGTTGCCGTTGCTTTCGCCTCCCGTTCGCGCCTGATCTGGGCGAGCGCGATGCCCTTGACAGCGAGATTATCCGCTTCGGTACCGCCCGAAGTGAAAATCACGTCGCCGGCGTGCG
>NZ_JBJEIH010000012.1:12952-50799 GCF_051876855.1 Bifidobacterium sp. | reverse complement strand
GCGAGATTATCCGCTTCGGTACCGCCCGAAGTGAAAATCACGTCGCCGGCGTGCGCGCCCAGATTAGCGGCGAAGGATGCGCGTGCCACATCAAGCGCGCGTGCCGCTGTTTTGCCGCTCGCATGGACACTGGACGGATTGCCGTATCCTTCGGTCAGGAAGGGGGTCATCGCCTCGATCACGCTGGCGGGCACGGCGTCGGATGCGGCGGCGTCAAGGTACAGTTCGCGTTCCGGGCTGTCCGGCTGGGCGGTTTGCGCATCCCGGCCGTCTGCACTCTGTTTGCCTGCACCCTGCATGTCAGTGTCCTGCATGTGCGCGTTATGCCCGGTCATGCCCAATCCAATCCAAGATCAATCGCGTGCACGGAATGGGTGAGCGCGCCGACGGAAATCACGTCCACGCCAGTCGAGGCGACTTGCGGGACGCGCTCCAAAGTCATGGTGCCGGAGGCCTCAACGATCGCCCGACCTGCAATCATGGCGACGCCTTGGCGCGTGTCCTCGAGCGAGAAATTGTCCAGCATGATGGTGTCCGCGCCGCCTACGAGCACTGCCGGAATCTGGTCAAGCCGGTCGACTTCCACCTCAATATGCGTGGTGTGGCCGACTTGTTCGCGAATATGCTTGATGCCGGCCGTGAGGTCGAGTCCTGCGGCCTGCATGGCTGCAATGTGATTGTCCTTGACCATCACCGCGTCGGATAGGCCGTAGCGGTGGTTTCGCCCGCCGCCGCAGACGACCGCGTACTTGTCGAAGGGCCTCAGCCCTGGCACGGTTTTGCGCGTGTCCGCGATACGGGCGTGCGAGCCGGGTGCCGCATCCACGGCGTCGACGAACGCTCGGGTCATCGTGGCGATGCCGCTCATGCGCTGGGTGAAGTTCAAGGCGACGCGTTCGGCGGTCAGCATGCCGCGTGCGTTGCCGTGGATGGTGGCGAGCGTGTCGCCGGCGGTGAAGCGCTCGCCGTCCTTGATGCGCATGGTGACTTGGATGCCGGGGTCTACCTCGTGGAAGGCGGCGGTGAATACGTCCGCACCGCTGAATACGCCGTTTTCACGGGCATCGAGCGCGGCGGTCGCCGTTTCATCGGCGGGGATGGTCGTCGCGGCGGTGATGTCCCCGGTCGGCGCGTCTTCCATCAGCGCGCGGCGAACCGCGTCTTCAATGACCAGACGGGTGAGCATAGCTGGTTCTCCAATCTTGCATACGAGTGCAACTGTGTGGCGAGGGTGGTTATCGGCCGGGCCCATCGGTGAAAGCGGTTGCAGCGCGGCAATCACCTTCACCGATGGCGTCCCGACGCGGCGGTACCGGTATTAGGCGTCAGCCGCGGATGAACGGCCGTGAGCAGGTCTGGGCGCTGTCGGTTTCCGGGAAATCGGTGCGGGCGTGGGCGCCGCGCGATTCCGTACGGGCCAGAGCCGCGGTGGCGGCAATCAGACCGATGGTGGCGAGATTGCGGTTTTCCAATGCGGTTACGGTATCCGCCACGATGCCGGAGGTGGAGGCGGTTGCGTCGCGATTTCCGGTTTCCTGGAGGCTGGACAGCGCCGCTTGCGCCTGTGCCTGCGTCTGCTCGACAAGGCCGGTCAGACGGCTTTGGGCGGTGCGCAGGCCGTCGGCATCGCGAAGTACGCCGACGCCGCGCCACATGGTTTGCTCGATGGTGTCGCGTACATCGGCCGGTTTGGCGCTGGGTTCGGCTTGGGGGTCGGGGCTTGGCATGGCAAGCGTCTGCGGTTCGGTGATTTCGCGAGTCTGCGCGTTCGCCGCGCTACCCAGCAGTGGCTGGGAGTTCCAGACGGTGTCCTCGCTGTCGTGCAACGCGGCTAGACCTGCACGACGGCCGTACGCCAACCCTTCGAGCAGCGAGTTCGAGGCCAGGCGGTTCGCGCCTTGCACGCCCGTTCTCGCGCATTCGCCGGCCGCATACAGGCCGCGGATGCTGGTACGCGCCCACAAATCGGTGCGGATGCCACCCATCCAGTAGTGTGCCGCCGGGGTGACGGGAATCGGTTCGCGGCTCCAATCAAAGCCCATCGAACGGGTGTAGGCGTCGATAGTGGGGAAGCGGCGGGCGAGGAACGCGGCGAGTCCGGGCTGGTCCAAGCCCATCTTGCGTCCGATGGCGGTAGCGTCCAGCAGCACCGGACGTCCGCCTTGGGCCATCATCTGGCGGAAGTTCTCGCGGGCGACCACATCACGCGGGGCGAGCTCTGCACGCGGGTCGATTGCGGTCATATACCGTTCGCCGCGTTCGTTGAGCAGGATCGCGCCCTCGCCGCGTACCGCTTCGGAGATCAGGAAGTGCTCGCCCACGCCGAGCGCGGTGGGGTGGAACTGGTAGAACTCGAGGTCGGCGACTTGGGCGCCGGCGCGCCAGGCCGCAGCCAGCCCGTCACCGGTGGCGACCTGCGGATTCGTGGTGTACGGGTAGAGTCGTCCGGCCCCGCCAGTCGCCAGAATCACCCGGTCGGCGGTCAGGGTGCGCTGCTTGCCCGTGGTGGTGTCAAGGAGCCGAATGCCGCGGATCACGCGGGTGACGCCTGCTGCCTGTGCCTCAGACCCAGCCGGGGAGTGCGTATCAACCGGTTCAGTGACCAAGTCCACGACGAAAGCGTGCTCAATGATATGGATATGCGGCGTGTTGCGTGCGATGGCACTGACATCAAGCTCGACGATCTTGCCGGTCGCATCCCCGCCCGCGTGTACGACGCGGCTGCGGCTGTGCGCGGCTTCCAATCCGCGCAGCAGCGTGCCGTCCGGGTGCTTGTCGAAGCGCACGCCCGCGTCGATCAGCCTGCGCACCTGTTCGGCGCCTTCGCGGGTGAGAATATCCACGGCCTTCGGTTCGCACAAGCCCGCACCTGCGGCGAGCGTGTCCTTCGCGTGCAGTTTCGGGTCGTCGTCAGGGAAGATGGCTGCGGCGATACCGCCTTGCGCGTGGTATGTGTTCGATTCGACCAAATCGGTTTTCGTGATGAGTGTCACGTCCTGACCGGGCAGGCCGGAATCCGGGTCGCCGTTCGCGACGGCAAGCGCGGCGTTCAGCCCGGCGATGCCCGCGCCGATGACGGCGATGGTCGGGGCGTCCGGTGTGTTGGACGTGTCGGGCGTCTCCCCGAAAGGCGTGGTTTTGGTGTTGTCTTGGGTCAATGAGGTCATAATTGCCTACGATTCGTGTATTTCCGTTCGATTTCGGGCGTCATCGGCCCAGCCGGCAAGGGTATGGGGCCGCATGCGTGCAATACGTGCGATCCCGCCGCTCGTCGGCCGAGGCCGGAACATGAAATCAGCTGTGCCGCCGCAGGGTCACGGGTGGACGCGCAGCATGCGGTCGAGCGCGATTTTCGCTTCGCTCGCGGTCTGCGGGTCCACGACGATCTTGTTGACGACCTTGCCGTCCACCAGGTTCTCCAGCGCCCACGCGAGGTATGCGGGGTGGATGCGGTACATCGTGGAGCACGGGCAGACGACCGGATCGAGGCAGAACACGGTTTTGTCCGGATGCTGGGCGGCGAGCCGGTTGACGAGGTTGATTTCGGTACCCACGGCGATGGCGCTGCCGGCGGGTGCATTCTCAATCTCCTTGACGATGTAGGCGGTCGAACCGGTGCCGTCGGCGGCGTTGACCACGTCCATCGAGCATTCGGGGTGCACGATGACCTTGACACCGGGGTAGGCCTTGCGGGCACGTTCGATCTGCTCGACGGTGAAGCGCTGGTGCACGGAGCAGAAGCCCTTCCACAGAATCATCTTCGCGTTCGCGTACTGCTCGGGTGTGGCCCCGCCGTTCGCCTTGAACGGGTCCCACAGCGGCATCTGGTCGAGGCTCATGCCCATGGCCAGCGCCGTGTTGCGGCCCAGATGCTGGTCGGGGAAGAACAGCACGCGCTTGCCGCGTTCGAACGCCCATTCAAGCACGGCGCGCGCGTTGGAGCTCGTGCACACGATGCCGCCGTTGCGCCCGCAGAAGGCCTTGAGCGCGGCCGAGGAGTTCATATAGGTGACCGGGATGATCTGCTGCTTGCCATCAGTGTCCGGAGTACTTCCGCAGATGTCGGTCAGCTGCTCCCAGCAGTCGGTCACCTGGTCGATATTGGCCATGTCGGCCATCGAGCAGCCTGCGGACATATTCGGCAGGATCACGTTCTGGCGCGGGGTTGAGAGGATATCCGCGGTCTCGGCCATGAAATGCACGCCGCAGAAGACGATGTTGTCGGCTTCAGGCCGTGTTGCGGCGTTTTTGGACAGCTGGAACGAGTCACCCACATAATCGGCGTGCACGATGATTTCGTCACGCTGGTAGAAGTGGCCGAGAATCAGCAGTTTGCTGCCCAACTTGTGTTTCGCGTCGATGATGCGCTGCTGGAGTTCCTCGTCGCTCGCTTCCGTGTACTCCTTGCCGAGCGGCTGCTGGCGCGGGGCATTGCGCGGGATCATGTCGAGCGCGCTGGCACCTGGGCCGTACGACGGTTTGGTGGCGTCGAAGGCCCAAGGGTCTTTGGTCAGGCCGGCGTCACAGGTGCGGGTCGCGCCGAGCCGTTCGATAATCGCGTCTACGGATGTCATGATGTTCCTTTCGATGGTGCCGCGGGCGGTGGTTGTGTTGTCGCGCGCGACGAAACAGGTTGGTTGAAATGTGATTGAGATGCTCGCGAAACTTGCTTGACCGGCGGGTTACCGGGAATCCGCCGCCGTGCCTTGGGTCGTGCCGGTATCGCTGCCGTGTCCTGGACCGCCGTGTTTCGCGGTTTTTCCGGTTTTGCCGGTTCCCGCGTGAGCGACGTACCGGTACAGGCAGGCCGGTCGGTGCGCGCCGCGGGCGAGTTTTTCACCGGTCGGCTCGACCATGCCGGTCGAGAGCATTCGCCGGCGGAAATTCGGTGCGTCAAGCTTCCTGCCGTAAATCGCCTCATACACGTTGCGCAGCTGGCTGAGCGTGAATTCGCTGCCGACCAGGCGAGTCGCGATATCCGAATATTCGATTTTGTTGCGTACACGGGTCAGCGCGTATTCGATGATGTCCTTGTGATCGAAGGCCAATGGCGGCAACTGGTTCACGGGGAACCAGCGCACGTTTTGGGCTTCGCGGAAATCCTTCGCCTCGGTTTCGCCGATTAGCGCCCAGTACACGATGGACACCATCGGTAGTCCGCCGTGTGAGCGGCTTGGATCGCCGAAAGTGTACAGCTGCTCGAGATACTGCGGGTGCAGGCTTGTGGTGGATCGCAAGGCCTTTTCGGCGGCGTATTCAAGGGATCGTCCGCCTTGCAGGTCGCCGCCGGGCAACGCCCAATCGCCGAGGAAAGGCTGGCGGATGCGGCGGACCAACGGGATGCGCAGTGTCGGAATGGCATCGCCGTTGGACGTCCGGCCTGCGGTGTGGCCGACGCCGTTGCCGGCTTCGGCTGCGTTTGCGGTGGCGGTGGTGCTTGCGGTGTCGGTGTGCGAGGTGGTGGTTGGGGCGTCAGAGGTGGTGCCGGATACGGTATTGGCCGTCGGCAGGTCGTCGGCGCGGCCATCCAGATCGGAGGGGCCGAGCGCGAGAATGACGACGGATACGCCGATATTCGGCGGTTCCTTGGCGCGCTCGCTGACATTCGCTGAGATACGCATCGTTTCTCCTTTCCCCTGATTTCTTGCCGTTTTCTTTGGTTGCCATCACCATACGACTTATGGTCAACATGACTATAAGGGGGTGTGGCGTTTGCATGGTGCCGCCGTTCCGGGGTATGTGTGATGACAATAAGTCATCATGACCATAAGTCGTTGTCGGCTGTTTCGGACCGATCGAACATGGGCCAGGGCATAATGGGCGAGGCAACTCGAATCATGCAAACTGGCAGGCGGGTGAGGATATGCGGGAATCAACGGACAAGGCTGGTCGCCATCAGTGTGCCGACGCGGTGGCTGTGCGGGCGGTGCCGGCGGCTCCGTCGGCGGCTATTGCGGCGAGGCCGACGGGTGTTGTGACCGTGTCGTCCGCCCAATCTTCGACACATCCGGAATCGGAGGCAAAGCCAGTGCCGGCGACGCAACCGACGAATGCTGTGTCTGTGGCGTCCGAAAACACCGCAGCATCAGCGAAATCGCCGAAGTCAGCGCAATCGTCGGCATCCGCAGCGCGTCCGGCATCGACGATGCGAGGCAAACGCAACCCCGGCCGCCGGGCGAGCCGCCGACGTCGAACTGCGTCAAAAGGCCAATCCCGCCCAGAACGTTACGAACGCGGTACCAGAAGCTACACGATGTCGCACATCCGCGGCAAGGACACGAAAATCGAGGTGCTCGTCCGCAGTTATCTGTTTAGGCGCGGGCTGCGCTTCCGCAAGAACGACCGGCGCTATCCGGGACACCCGGATGTGGTGCTGCCCAAGTGGCGCACGATTGTGTTCGTCAACGGTTGCTTCTGGCATGCTCACGCCAATTGCAAAGCCTTCTCCCGTCCCAAATCCAATGTCGAGTTCTGGTCAGTGAAACTCATGCGCAACGGCGAACGCGACCGACTGCAACATGCCCAGCTCGTCGCCGACGGGTGGCGTGTGATCGTGGTGTGGGAATGCGAACTGGCGAAATCGGTGCGTGAGGCGCGTCTCGCCAGGTTGTACGACCAGATCACCGCGACGCCGGACGGGCAGCCCGGCATCATCGACGACACGGTTCTCGCCGAGCGGCAAGGGTGAGCCGGGTGCCATCGTGTGCGGATTGGCTCGCATACTGCCGGTTGGGGTGGTTGGTTTCGGACGATTGGTGGGCTGAATCGGCCATTGTGTGAGGATTGGCTCGCACGATGGCGGTCGGGGTGGCTTCGGACCGGCCGCGTGATTGGGTCTGGTGCCGTTGTGTGAGGATTGGCTCACATACTGGCGGCTGGGGCGATTGGTTTCAGGTGTTTGGCGGACTGGGACGGTCATCGTGTGAGGATTCGCTCGCACGCTGCCGGTCGGGGTGCTTCCGGGTGGGTGATTTGGCCTGATGATCCGTTGGCGTGCGAGGATTGGCTCACATACTGGCGGTTGGGGTGGTTGGTTTCGGACGATTGGTGGGCTGAATCGGCCATTGTGTGAGGATTGGCTCGCACGATGGCGGTTGGGATGGCTCCGGGCCGGCCGCGTGATTGGGTGTGGTGCCGTTGTGTGAGGATTCGCTCACGCAGTGATGCTTCGGTCCGGAGCGCATAACTCAATCGTCGCGTCGTCATCGCTAGGTCGGCGCCGCGCCGCCACGCAATCGCCGCCGATAACCTCCGCCGCGCGCCCCGCATTTGTCGCATTGCGCCGATAGAACCGAATCATGCAGGAAAACTCAGCACAGCGCACCGCCGCAACCCAGCAGACGCACTCCCTACCGTCGTTGTCCAAGCGCGCCAGGGAATCGAACCCGTTCAGGGCGATGGCCATCGGTGAGGAAGCCGACCGGATGATTGCCCAAGGTGTCGATGTCGTCAAGCTCAGCCTCGGCGAACCGGATTTTGGCGCCCCGCAAGCCGTCCGTGATGCCATGCGCGAGCAGTGCGATGGCCGCCCGCTGCCGTACACCGCGGCGCTCGGCATTCCCGAACTGCGCGAGGCAATCGCACGATTCTACGGGCAGCGCCATCACGTTGAGCTTGACCCCAGGCGCGTGGTCATCACCGAAGGCGGTTCCGCGGCTCTCCTGCTCGCTCTGGCCCTGACCGTCAACGAAGGCGATGACGTAATCTGCGCCGACCCGTCCTACCCGTGCAACCGCGAACTGGTGCGCACGTTCGGCGGCAACATCATCGACGTGCCGACCAGCGCAGCCACCCGATTCCACCTCAACGCCGACCTGCTCAACGCGCATTGGACGCCACGCACCCGCGCTGTCATGGTCACTTCGCCGTCGAACCCGGCCGGCACGAGCATCGCCTTCGACGCGCTTAAGGGGGTCTGCGACACCGCCCGCGCGCGCAACGCCTGGCGGATCGTGGACGAGACCTACCTTGACTTGGCAGATGCGGAACCTGACGGCAGTGACGTGCGCAGCGTTCTGTCCGCCGACCCGGACGCCATCGTGGTCAGCAGTTTCTCGAAATACTGGGGTATGACCGGCTGGCGTCTCGGCTGGGCAGTGCTGCCGGAAGCGATTCTGCATGAGGCAGACAATCTCGCCACGAATTATTTCCTGTGCGCGCACACCCCGACCCAGCATGCCGCGCTGGCCTGTTTCACGCCGCAGACGCTTGAAGAATGCGAACAGCGCCGCCAAGAATTGCTGGTGCGCCGAGGCTTGGCGCTTGACGGGCTCGCCGGCATCGGTCTGCCGGTCGAGGTCGAGCCGAACGGTGCGTTCTACGCGTATTTCAACGTGTCATCCACGGGGCTTGATGCATGGACCTTCTGCGAGCGTGCGTTGCGGGAAGCGCATGTCGCGTTGACTCCGGGCGCCGATTTCGGCCCGGCGACGGCGCACACCCATGTGCGTTTGTCGTATGCGGCTTCCCGTGAGGCAATCAGCGAAGGCATCGCGCGCGTCGGCGGGTTCCTCAAGACGTTGTGAGTGTGCGATCGTGAGTTTCGGGGTGCTGACGCTGTCATCGGACAGACAGCGCCCCTGCGATGTTGCTCCCTAGTGGCGCGGCTTCGTAAATCTTGACAAACTCACGCGAGGTTCCGTTCAGCGGATACCACTCAATCGGAGCCCCTGGCTGTAGTCGAATGCGACTTACTTGGCCGGTTCGTTGATGACCTGCGCGTAGCGTCGTGCGGTGGCGGCAAGCGTATCGTCGTCAATGCCCGCGCCGACTCCGTACACCACGAACGGCGGCAGATAACGCGCACCCACGTAGTCAGCCATGGTTGCGAACGGTTTGAGCAGCTCCTCCATGGTCGCATGGTGCGAGCCGTCATGCTGATAGTCCGCTTCGCCACTGCCGGCGGAAACGGCGAGCATGATTTCCTTGCCTTCGAACGCGTGCCCGGTCGAGCCGTACGCCCAGCCGTATTCGAGCACCTTGTCCTCCCACAGCTTGAGCAGCGAGGGGGAGCTGTACCAGTAGAAGGGGAACTGCAGGACGATCCGGTCCGAGTCCTCGACGAGACGCTGTTCGGCGGCGACGTCGATGCGACCGTCGGGGTACGCGGCGTACTCGTCGCGGACGGTCACGTCATGATTGGGGTCGTTGAGCACGGCTTGCGCGAGTTCCTTGTTGACGCGCGAAGTCTCAAGATTCGGGTGGAACACCAATACTGTGGTTTTCATACCAACTTCCTTACCGCTATTGCTACGTTTCCTACAGGCGACAGTTTGACCGGCTGCGTGCATGGGTTCGCGCACGCAATGTGTGCCATGTCCGTAGCCGGTCGTGTAGTTGCGTATCTTACGCCGCACTCTGCCGAGGCATTGCTGAACGCTAAAAGCGGCCCGATGGGGTCGCGAGCATGCTTGGTGGATGGCGGCCGTATGGATTGATGGCGGGTTGACGGTCTGGAAGATGCGTATTTCGCGTATCTGTAGTACCTCCCGGATGGTATCTCGCTTATCTGTGTTCGTCCGACACTGATATCGCAAGTATGATCCGCAGAATATCAACGGTCATACTTTCGATGGTGACCGTGACGAACACAGATAAGCGAGATAGCTGTTGGCAGGTACTACAGATAGTGCAGATATGACCGACGCGCGCATGGTATCTCGTTGTACCAAGAGTGGCTTGCCGGTGATTGCTTGCTGGTGGCAGTTTCGGTTGATGATTGTCGCGGATGCTTCCCATCCGCCGGCCCAAGGTGCGTCGGAACGTAGCCTGGAATGCCCACCCATCCGAACGGGCAAAACAGCCGATGTCGTCACGCCTGCTCGGCAGGGTGCGCATGCGCAGACGGATGCGACCAATCGACAACCGCTTCGATGTTGTTACCGTCCGGATCGAGCACGAACGCCGCGTAATACCCCGGATGGTACGCGCGCGGCCCGGGGGCTCCGTTGTCGCGGCCACCGGCTGCCAGCGCCGCATCGTAAAACGCTTTGACAGCCTGTTCGCTATCCGCGCGGAACGCGATATGGGTGGGTGCAGGAGTCGTCCCGGGCTGTGCGGGGGAGACATAGAAATCGCTGCGCGGCGTGCCGTCATTCACCCCGAAACCGATGGTCGGCTCGTGATGGGCTTTGGGAAGGTACCCGAGTGGCGCCAACGCTTTCGTGTAAAACTCGATGGAACGGTTGGCGTCGCTGACATGCAGGGTCATATGGTCGATCATGGCTCCCACTATAGGAGGGCTCCGTCGCGCTCTTTACTGGCGTTCTCTGCAAGCGTTCGCAGGTATCGATCCGGGTCACACAAACACGGTGGCAACGGATGCGTACAGCTGGTGGGCGGTTGTGTGTACAATATCATCTGTTGCCCGGGTAGCTCAGTGGATAGAGCACCGCTCTCCTAAAGCGGGTGTCGCGCGTTCGAATCGCGTTCCGGGCACGATTTCCCCGTGCAGTCCGGCGTACGTAATGCCCGGCTCTGCCCGGTCTGTCGTGTGTACCAGAAGAAATTCCACATCCTGACCATCGTTGTCCGGATATCCCCGTTCCGCCTAATATGCCCAGTACGCCTGCATTTAGGTGAAAAAGAGGGTATCCATTATGGAAAAAGTAAAACAAGCCGCGTCATGGCTTACGAAATGGTTCACGCTGATTGTCATCGTGTGGGCCGCAATCAACTATTTTGTGCCCGCGATTAGCGTGTGGGCGAAGGGATATACCGGTTATCTGCTGGGTATCGTCCTGTTTGGTATGGGCTTGACGTTGTCGGTCGATGATTTTGCGCGGATTATCAAGCAGCCGCTGATGGTTATTGTCGGTACGGTTGCTCATTACGTGATTATGCCGTTGATTGCTGTGTTGTTGTGCTGGATTTTCCATCTTGATGGCGCAATCGCCGTTGGTGTGATTTTGGTTGGATGCTGCCCGTCCGGTACGTCGTCGAATGTGATGAGCTTCCTGTCGCGTGGCGATGTCGCGCTCGATGTGTCGATCGGTTTGCTGTCCACGTTGCTTGCCCCGTTCATGATTCCGCTGCTCATGCAGGTGCTCGCCTCCCGTTATGTTGCGATTCCGTGGCAGTCGCTGTTCCTCAGTGCGTTGACCATCGTGCTTGTGCCGGTTGCGCTTGGCGTTGCCTGCCACATGATTTTCAAGGAGAAGATCGAGAAGGTCACGCCTGTGCTGCCGATCGTCTCGCAAGTTGCGATTCTGCTGATCATTGGCGTTGTCGTGTCCGCGAACGCTTCCAAGTTGTTCAGTTCCGAGACGCTGCTCGCGATTCCAGTGGTGATTTTGCATAACCTTTGCGGATATGCGCTTGGTTTTGGCTTCTCGAAGCTCATGTACAAGGTGTATCCGAAGGGCTTCCGCTACGCGCAGCAGAAGGCCATCACCTTCGAGGTCGGCATGCAGGATTCCGGCCTTGGTGCCACTCTTGCGTTGACTTCGTTCGCTGCAACGCCGATCACCGCAATCCCGTCCACGTTCTTCAGCGTGTGGCACAACATCTCCGGTTCGGTGCTCTCCGCCTGGTGGCGTCGTCATGATGACAAGTACGGTATTCCGCGCGATTCCATCGACGGCAAGCCGACCAAGCAGACTGCTGCAGCCGCCTCTCCCGTTGCTGCAGCGACTGATTGAGCCGCTGCCTTTTCGTTTTGGCCCCGCCTGTGCACAAAGCAGGCGGGGCTTCATTGTTGATGTGGCGCGTTGCGTATGTCGGGGGATGCGCGGTATTGCGCAGGTCTGTCGGCGGCTGGGTTGCTTGGTGGGATGTGGCGCGTTGCGTATGTCTGGGCACGCTCAACATGGCGGAAGTCCATCGGCTGTCGTGATTTTGTGCGGGATTCGACATGTTGCGTATGTCGGGGGATGCGTGACCATGGATAATCCCGTCGGCGGGGTGATTGGCGGCAGTTTCGATCTGGTCACCACCAAGGTCTTCGCGGATAACGCGATGAAGATGTTCATCAACGAGTAGCAGTAATCAGGCTCGATCGAGGCGAGTTCATCGAGACCACCTGATTGAGGCCACCCATCGCGGCAACCCGGTCAACGGCAAGCAACAGCGCGCCTACCGCACGGTGACGATGAACTCGATACGCCCCTGCTCCCAGGATGCACTGATATCGCCGTGCATGCGCCGGGTCAGTTCGCGCGCCATCGCCAGGCCAATGCCGAATCCTTCCTTGCTGGAGTTATGCGATTCGTCCGCCCGGTAGAAGCGTTCGAAGAACCTCGTGTAATCGACGTGCTCTCCGGCCGCGTAATCATTGGCGACAACCAGTTGGACGCGCCGCCCCTGCCGGTGCAGTCCGATGGTGACCACTCCGTCGTCATCGCAGTATTTCGAGGCGTTGTCCAGCAGGATGTTCACGACCTCCAGCAGGGCTTTCGGCTCGGCTTGCGCGTGGATGTTCGGCTCGATGTCATCAAGCAGGTGCTTGCCCCGGCGTTCGATCACCGGCCGGTAGGAATCCGCTGCCTCTTTCGCGATCGACGAGCAGTCCACGTCGCATAAAGCAAACCGCTCATCTTCGCTGGCTTTCGTCAGCTGCACAAGCGCGGAAATCAGCTCGTTGAGTCTGCGTGACTGGTTGAGAATGCTTTCGGTCCACTCGTTTTCGCCGTTGACGGCCTCGAGCACCTCGGCATCCGCCGAAATGATGGCGACCGGGGTTTTCAGCTCGTGTGAGGCGTTCGTAATGAAGCGTTTCTGGTTTTCCATCGTGCGCACGGTCGGTTCGATCGCACGGCTGGACAGTAGGGAAATCACCGCGAGGAACACCAACAGGGAGAGCAATCCGATGCCGATGGACACCCACAGCAATCGCATCTGCCAGGAGAACTCCTCGGTGTAATCGAGCACGGTCAGCTGGAAACCGGTGCCTGAGGCTGACAATTGCGCGGCATACTGCGCCGATCCGACACGCATATGCACGGTTTTACCGGTGGTCATCTGCGGGTTGTGTATCCGGAAAGCGGCGGCGATTGCCTGGATATCGTCTCTCGTAGGCGTGTTCACGCTGTGACTGTCCCAATCGCCGACCGTGTACGTGGAATCAAGCGCGATGGTGTAATAGTTGCGTGCGTCGGGGGAGACGACGGGCAGAATCTTGCTAGACAGCAGGCTATGGCCTGGGGTCTGCCGTCCCTCGATTCGTGCGAGTGACTCGTTCAATCCGATTCCGACCACGCTCGCCATCGCGCCGTTGATTATGCCGATGAGGGTGATGAGTACCACCAACAGGGCGGCCGTGGCACTGAAGATGAATTGCCGACGCAGTTTGCCGATCATGGGCGCGCGCCTTTCGTCGTCGCTTGGGTGCCGTCCGTGTTGTGTTCAGGTTCGGCAAGCCGGTAACTGCCCCCGCGCTCGCCGGCGATGGTCACGTCGGATGCGATGGAGCGCAGTTTGTCGCGCAGATAGGACACATACACGTACACGAGCGTCGTGTCGGCATCGGGCTCATCGTCCCAGACTTTGGTGAGCAACCGTTCGGTGCTGATCGGCTTGTCCGGATTGAGCATGAGGCAAGCCAGGAGTTTGGTCTCGCGTCCCGACAGATGCATGGTGTTCTCACTGCTGATCTGCTGGTCTGCGATGTTCAGTCGCAAGTCGCCGTAATCCAGCACCGATGGCGTGTACGACGTGCTGCGCCGAGCCTGCGATCGGATGCGGGCGATCAGCTCCTTCATGGCGAAGGGCTTGGTCAGGTAATCATCCGCTCCGGCATCCAGCCCGGTGATCCGGTCATCGACCTCCGCTTTGGCGGTGAGCATGATGATCGGCGTCGTGTCGCCCGCCGCGCGGATGCGTTTCAGTGCTTCGATGCCGTCCATGCGGGGCATCATCACATCAAGCACAATCACGTCATAATCCCCGGTCGCCGCCATGTCGACAGCCTCCTGCCCGTCGTGCGCGATATCGGCCTCGATGTGGCTGATAGCGAGGATGGTCCGCTCGGCGCGGGCGAGCTCCTGTTCGTCTTCCGCAATGAGGACTTTCATGATGGCTCCTTTGAACGATTGGTGATTGCTCGGATTGCCTGTCTTGTTTGGCTTTCGGGGTGTCAGCGGTCCTCGTTGATGAGATTGCGGATCGTTTGCATCGACAGGTCGCATGATGCGAGCTCATCCGCGCACCGTTTGAGTTCCTGCGTCACGATTGCCGCGTTCGCGTTGCCGATATCCTTCTTGTAACGCACCTGGTGTTCGAGCGCCGCCCACGAGTCCATGGCGATCGTGCGCAGCTGGATTTCGGCCGGGTAATGCCCGGGTGTGCGCCCGTCGGCGTCCACGAAGGGTGTGGTGATGTCGAGAATCATATGGTAGCTGCGATATCCGTTCGGTTTCGGGTGGCGCACATAGTCCTTTTCTTCGATGATGCTGAATCCCGGCTGGGAGCGCAGATGGTCGGCGAGAGCGTAGATGTCGTCGATGAAACTGCACACGATGCGGCATCCGATGGCGTCGTGGATGTCGACGAGGGCGGAATGGGGTGTGGCAGGCAGGCCTTTGCGCTCGCATTTCTCGCGCATGCTCGCTTCGCCTTTGATGCGGTGATTGAAGTGTTCGTAAGCGCCTTCGGCGGTGGCCTTGCGCTGTTCGGCGTCGAACGCCTCGATGCGTCCGACAAGCATGTCCATGACGCGGGGGAGTTGCGGCGCGAACTGTCCGTAGATGCTGTCGCCGTGCTGTTTCCCGGCCGCCGCGGCTAGCGTGGCAGTTGCGTCTGCTGTGCCTATCATGGCTGTCGTATCTGTCGTATCGGTTGTACCTGTCGCGGTTGCGTCGTACGTTGTCGCAGCTGCGTCTGCCATGCCTGCCATGTCTGTCTCCTCGACGTGTTGGGGCCGTCCTTGGTGTGTACTGTGCTCTGACATTAGGCAAATATGCTGAGCATATGCTTAGCGGACTCTGATTGTGTCGATGTGCTTTCCATATCCTGATCCTGCCTGCCGGTGCGGCGATGACGCGTCATCAGCTCAATCTACAGCTTTTCGGGAGAAAATGAGAACATGCCGGGAACATGTCGGGGGCACACCGAGAACTGTCTGGAACACGTCACGAACGCGTCGGGAACACGCCGCATCGGGTTCCCGTTAGTGTGCATGCCCGCTACCATGGCTTGTGGCGTTCCCGCCCGAGTCGCACAGGTCAAGGATCGCCCGAGTTCCGAGACAATACTGTGTGCGGCCATGAGGGACAGGAGAATCCCATGGGCAATTTTGCTCGCAATCAGGTCGGTTCGGCCGAATCAACATATCCATCTTTCCAAAGCAACGGCGCCGCGCCATCCGTGCGTCCGGTCACGTTGCGCTGGACCACTGCCGATATCGCTGTCGGTGCCGCGCTCGGCGTCGCATGCGGGCTGGTGTTCTGGGGATTCAACTTCGCGTATCAGGCGATTTCGCCGGTGCTGGGTGCGCTGTTGCCGGGCATCGCGAGCGTGTTGCATGCGTTCTGGTATTTTTCCGGTCCTCTCGCATTGCTGATTATCCGCAAGCCCGGCGCCGCCGTGTATGTGAATCTTGTCGGCGCGGTCGCCGAGATGGTGTTCGGCAATAATTTCGCGTTTTCCTTCGTGTTCATTTCCGCCGCATTGCAAGGCGTGTTCGCGGAGATTCCGTTCGCGTTGGCTCGTTACCGCAAGTACAATCTGCCGATGAGCATCGCCTCGGGGCTGTGTGTGGCGATTGAATATGGGTTCTATCTGCTGTTCTTCAGGTATCAGGGTGTTGCGCTGGTCAGTCCCCGCGGCATCACACATATGATCAGCGAGATTGTCGGCGGTGTGGTGTTCGCCGGCATCATGAGCTGGTTCCTGTATCTTGCCATTGCCCGGACGGGTGCGCTTGACCGGTTCGCTTCCGGTCGTGCGGTCCGCGGATTGGCGGACTGATCCGCATGCGTTGTCGGCGTGTACCGTCGGCGAATGTGACCGGTGCCGTTGTCGGTGCCTGTTGTTGGGCTGGCCGGCTGATCCGGTGATGGCCGAATCCTTTGATCCTTGCTGATGAATGCATTGGTGGGAATCCCGCGTGTCGCCCGTATCTGTTTCTCGGAACTCCGGATACGGGCGCGTGCGGTTAGGGGATTTGCTATATTGGATAAGTTGGTTTGCTCCAACGTGGGGCCTTAGCTCAGTCGGTTAGAGCATCGGACTCATAATCCGCCGGTCCACGGTTCAAGCCCGTGAGGCCCCACTATTCTCTTCATTCTTTGCGGTGTGTTGTCTGTACATCATTCCAGGTCGTGGCTTGGTCGGCGGATGTCGGCTATATTGCCGCTACGCTGTTGGCTCACTCGCGTGTCGTCCGCGATGGCGCGTACAATACTGACGGTTCCGGTTCACGCCCGCCATAGGGGCTGGCGACCCGGGTCCCCCGAATTCCATAGGAGACACACCATGAAGCAGGGTATTCATCCCGATTATCACGCCGTGCAGGTCACCTGCTCGTGCGGCAACACGTTTGTCACCCGTTCCACCGCCGCTGGCGATCATATGACGGTTGACGTGTGCTCGAACTGCCACCCGTTCTACACCGGCAAGCAGAAGATTCTGGATACCGGCGGCCGCGTGGCTCGCTTCGAGAAGCGTTACGGCAAGCGCAGCAAGTAAGGCTTCTGAAAACGCCAGTCTTCGGACTGGCGTTTTTGTATTTCTGGCGTTCCTGGGGTTGCCGGTCTGTGATCGTCGGTGGGGGCGGTATGACAATCTTCTGCCGACGGTCAGTGGTGTGCCGGCATCGGTAGCAGCGGAGCCGCGACCTTCTACCGACGCTGAGAGGTTATAGATATCGCGGGCGGTTCGGGATTTCGCCGGCTCATTCGACGACTGGCCCATCGTAACGTCACGTCCTCCCGTCCTCTTAGGCGCATGGCATTGAGATAACCGAGTTATGACATTGGATATTGACGGTATCTGATTGCGAAGTGACAGTGGGATCACACAATGACGAGATACCTGACCGATTGAGTTGGCTGTCGCCGGTATCGGCACGGCGTGTGACACTGTGATCGCACAGCAGGCTGATATCAGTCTGGTCCCGTCCGTTGCCATTGGTATCAGTGCATGGTGTGACGGTGGTGTCGCACTACGGCTGGATATCTGATCGATTGAGTTGGCTGTCGCCGGTATCGGGGTGTGGTGTGACGGCGGTGTCGCACCGCGTCGGGATTGTGTGTGATTCCTCTTGTTTGGTGTCGCTATCGTGGTGCAGTGTGATTGTCTGGTCGCACGGCGGTTGGGTATCGGTCCGGTGCAGTGGGGTGGTGCAGTTATTGGCGTGTGGTGTGACGGTGGTGCCGCACGACGGCGGGATAGTCGGGTGCTTCGGCCGTCTGCTGCCGTTATCGGTGAGCCGTGTGATCTTCTGGTCGCACAATGGGCCGGTATTCGTCGCGGGCGCAGCGCCCGGCGCCCTGCTCGCGTCCGCCTTTGGTCAAGCGTGACTATATGATAGTGAAGTTGACCAAGACGAAGCATAATCGCTGACACACGCCTGGTCGTCGCCGCGGCGCCTATGGCACAGAGCCTATGACACAGAGCCGGGCCGGGGACTGCCGGGAATGCAGCATATCGGGTATACAAACGCGTGAAACACGTGCAACGGTAACGAGGAATGGCATATGGCACAGGATCCACAGGATCAGTTCCCCGCGGCGCAGACCGCGGTGGAGGAGTATCACGATATCGAGCGGCAGATGGCGCAGCCGGAAGTCGCCTCCGACCCTGACAAAATCCGCAAGCTGGGCCGTCGCCATGCCGAACTCGGCACCATCGTCGCCGCATACACCAAATACCGTCAGATATTTGACGATCTCGAAGCAGCCAAGGAGATGGCGTCCGAGGACGAGGATTTCGCCGCTGAAGCGAAGCGTCTGGAGGCCGAACTGCCGAAGGCTGAGGAAGCGCTGCGCACCGCGCTGATCCCGCGCGATCCGGACGACGCCCGCGATGTGATTATGGAAATCAAAGCCGGCACCGGTGGTGAGGAAGCCGCCCTCTTCGCCGGCGATCTGCTGCGCATGTACCTCAGGTATGCCGAAAAGCGCGGCTGGATCACCACCATCCAAAGCGAGAACACCACTGAACTCGGCGGCGTCAAGGACGTCCAGCTCGCCATCCGCGCGAAAGGCACCCCTGCACCGGAGGACGGCGTCTGGGCGAGTCTCAAATACGAGGGCGGCGTGCATCGCGTGCAGCGCATCCCCGTCACCGAATCGCAGGGGCGCATCCAGACTTCGGCGGCCGGTGTCATCGTTTTCCCGGAGGCGGATGACGACGATGACGAAATCGAAATCGATCCGAAAGACTTGAAGATTGACATCTTCATGAGCTCCGGCCCCGGCGGCCAGTCGGTGAACACCACGTATTCCGCGGTGCGCATGACCCATATCCCCACCGGCATCGTCGTGAGCATGCAGGACGAGAAGTCGCAGATCCAGAACCGCCAGGCCGCGCTACGTGTCCTGAAATCCCGCCTTCTGGCCATGAAGCACGAGCAGGAAGCCGCCGAAGCTGCCGATATGCGCCACTCCCAGGTCCGTTCGCTGGACCGTTCCGAGCGCATCCGCACCTACAACTTCCCGGAGAACCGCATCGTCGACCATCGCACGAACTACAAGGCGTACAACCTCGACCAGGTGCTGGACGGCGATCTGCAAGCGGTGATCGACAGCGACATTCAGGCCGACGAGGCCGCGCGTCTCGAACAGCAGAAGCATCAAGGCGCGAACGCCGCCTGACCTGTACACTCGTATGGCGACATGGCGGTTTGGCGGCATAACAGCCAGACGCCATGAAAGCCATGACCGTCATAACAGCCATGACCGTCATGACCGCCACCCGCCGGATACGGTCCAATCGAAGGGAGTTCTATCGCGCATGGGCATCGAAACACTCAGGCAAATGCTGGCCGAAGCGACCGACAGACTCAAGGATGCGGGCATCGAGACGGCCCGGTACGACGCCCGATTGTTATTCGCTGAAGCCTGCGGCACCAGCCCGCGCGACATTGACAAAGCCCTGCTCATGGGCGACGGATTCGAAGCCAGTGACCGTCAGCTCGCCGACTTCCGCTCGATGATGGATCGTCGCGCTTCGCGTGAACCGTTGCAATATATCGTCGGCCATGTCCCGTTCCGCTACCTCGATCTGCAGGTCGGACCAGGCGTATTCATTCCCCGTCAGGAAACCGAAGTGGTGGTGCAGGCCGGCATCGATTGGCTGACCCGCGAAGGCCTGTATGCCCCGAAAGTTGTGGATTTGTGTGCGGGCAGCGGGGCGATTGGCCTGTCCATCGTCACAGAAGTGCGCGGTGCTGAAGTGTGGGCGGTGGAGAAATACCCGGAGACGCTCGCTTGGACGAAACGCAACGCGAAACTGGTCGCCGGCAACGATCCCGCGGCCGGCTACAACTATCACCTACAGGCTGGGGATGCCACGGATACGACCACACTGGCCGCGCTGGACGGTTCGATCGATCTTGTGGTCACCAATCCGCCATACGTGCCGATGTCCCAGCCGCCGCAACAACCTGAGGTGCGTGATTACGACCCGCAGGCGGCGCTGTACGGCGGTTCCGCGGATGGCACGCTGATTCCGGAACGGATTGTCCGCCGTTGTGCGGCCTTGTTGCGCAAAGGCGGCGCGCTGGTGCTCGAGCATGACATCACCCAGGCCGACCGGATGCTCACCTATGCGCTGTCGAACGGCTTTTCGCAGGCACGCACCGGCTTGGATTACACGTCACGGCCGCGGTATCTGTTCGCAATCAAGTGATGCCGGTCCGGCGCTTCGCGTCCTGCGACTCGAGCACACGTCGGCCCGAGCGCACGCCAGCCGGTTGGCACGTCGGGACGCGATGGTGCAATAGTGGTGGAACAATCGGAGGTTTTATGGGCGAGGTATGCACAGTCGATGACGGGTCCATCGCGCAGGCGGCGCGGATTATCAAGGATGGCGGGGTCATCGTCATCCCCACGGACACCGTGTACGGTATCGCCTGCGATCCGTTCAACAGCAAGGCCATCGACCGGATTTACGAGCTCAAGCGGCGTCCGCGGTACAAGGCCTTGCAAGTGATCATGGCCGATGCGGACGATGTGGAGGATTTGGGCCTGTACCTTCCGGCCCCGCTGAACCGTCTCGCCGCGGCCTTCCTTCCGGGGGCGTTTTCGCCGATTGCCGTCGCCGAACAGGATTGCCGGTTGAAGACGATTCGCCGTGAATCCGATGGGCGTGCGACGCAGGCGATTCGCGTGCCGAATTCCGCGTTGTCGTTGCGTATCCTGCGTGCGACCGGACCGGTGGCCGCCTCCAGTGCGAACCGGTCCGGCGATGAAAGCGCCCAAACCGTTGACGAGGCCGTCGCCGCGTTCGGCGACCAGGTCGACCTGTATCTTGACGGCGGCCCGACCCAAGGTCATATCGCCAGTACGGTGGTCGCTGCCGACCCGACGGAACGCGACGGCATCAACGTTCTGCGCGAAGGTGTCATCCATCAGGCCGCGATTCGCGAAGCCCTGCACATCAACGGCGGGGGATTGGGCGCATGAGGGTTTACCTGTTCATCGCCGCGGTCGCCGGGGGAGCCACGTGGCTGATTACCCCGCTGATTCGCCATATCGCCATTCATATCGGCGCGGTCGGCAGGGTTCGCGCACGTGACGTGCACACCGTTCCGACCCCGCGCATGGGCGGCTTGGGCATGCTGATCGGATTTGTGGTCGCCATGCTATTTGCCAGCCGCATCCCGTTCATCTCGGGCTTGTTCACGGCGAATCATCAGGCTTGGGTGGTGATGATCGGCGCGATTCTGATCTGCCTGCTCGGTATGGCCGATGATCTGTGGGATTTGGACTGGATGCTCAAACTCGCCGGTCAGCTGCTTATCTCCGTATTCGTGGCGTGGGGCGGTCTGCAGATTATCTCGCTGCCGCTCGGGTCACTGGTCACCGCATCCCCGACGCTGTCGATGGCCATCACCGCATTCCTGATTGTCGCGTCCATCAACGCGGTGAATTTCGTGGACGGCCTGGACGGGCTTGCCGCCGGCATCGTCGCCATCGGCGGTATCGCGTTCGGCTTGTATTCGTATATTCTTGCGCGCTCGTCGCCCAGTTACGCGTCGATGGCCACGCTCATCGATGTCGCGCTGGTCGGGGTCTGTGTCGGTTTCTTGCTGCATAACTGGCATCCGGCGAAACTGTTCATGGGCGATTCCGGCTCCATGCTGCTCGGTTATCTGATTACCTGCGCGTCGATTGTGATGACCGGGCATTTGGACCCTGCGTCAATCCACACGAGTGTGTATCTTCCGGTGTTCATGCCAATCCTGCTGCCGATTCTGGTGCTGTTCCTGCCGGTGCTGGACATGTGCCTGGCGATTGTGCGGCGTTTGAGCAAAGGCCAGTCGCCGATGCACCCCGACCGCATGCATTTGCATCACCGGATGCTCAAAATCGGCCATTCCGTCCAAGGGGCGGTGTTGATCCTATGGGGTTGGGCCGCGCTGATCTCATTGGGGTCGGTCACCATCCTGTTCTTCCCGGTCAGATATGTGCTAATCGGCTTCATCATCGCCGCGGCGGTGTTGACGGTGCTCACCATGCTGCCGTATCTACGCAGGAGGATTCCGGAGATCATGGAGGAGGACGCCGCGTATTCTAAGCATCATGCCGCCCAGCATGTGTGTCCGCAGCCGGGGCAGGGCGCCGACCGGCAGGCTTCCGTGGCCGGGAGTGAACGCCGGGATGCGGGAACGGACACGGATCGTCCCTCGCAAGCGTGATCGTGACGGTCTGTCAGCTGTCGGACGCCGGTGTCCAGCGTGATTCCCGCGACTCGTGCTGCGCACCGCCGTGCGCGAAAAGCTTGTGATGACGCCCGTTTTGACCGTTCGCGTGTCGCAAGTCAGGTCACGACCTTATAGTGTGGTTATGGCTTCAAATTTTGACACGCAAGCGCAAGCATATGCTCCAGTCCCTCCGATTTTCGCCAAGCTCGGCCTCGCGTATGACGATGTGCTGCTGCTTCCGAACGAGACGGATGTGATTCCGTCTGAAGTTGACACCACCACCCACCTCACTCGCGAAATCACCATGAAGACCCCGGCGATTTCCGCGGCCATGGATACTGTCACCGAATCCGACATGGCTATTGCTATGGCCCGCAACGGCGGCATCGGCGTGCTCCACCGCAACCTGTCCATCGACGACCAGGCAGCCCAGGTCGATATCGTCAAGCGCAGCGAATCCGGCATGATCACCGACCCGCTGACCGTGAACCCGGAAGTCTCGCTCGCCGATCTTGACAAGCTGTGCGGCAAGTTCCACATCTCCGGCCTGCCGGTTGTGGACAAGGACAACAAGCTCGTCGGCATCATCACCAACCGCGACATGCGGTTCATCCCCTCCGAGGATTACGACCGTCTCGAGGTCAAGGACGTCATGACCAAGGACCACCTGATTACCGGTCCGTCCAACATCTCCAAGGAAGACGCGCATCGTCTGCTCGCCAAGTACAAGGTCGAGAAGCTGCCGCTCGTGGACAACGAGGGCCACCTGACCGGTCTGATTACCGTCAAGGACTTTGTGAAGACCGAGCAGTACCCGGACGCCACCAAGGACGACCAGGGCCGTCTGCGTGTGGCCGCAGGCATCGGTTTCTTCGGCGATGCCTGGCAGCGTGCCTCCGCCCTCATGGAGGCAGGTGTTGATGCGCTCGTCGTGGACACCGCCAACGGCGAAGCCCGTCTGGCGCTCGACATGATTCGCCGTCTTAAGGCAGACAAGGCGTTCAACGGCGTGCAGATTATCGGCGGCAACATTGCCACCCGCGAAGGCGCACAGGCCATGATTGATGCCGGTGCGGACGCGGTCAAGGTCGGTGTCGGCCCGGGCTCCATCTGCACCACCCGCGTGGTCGCCGGTGTCGGCGTCCCGCAGCTGACGGCTGTCTATGAGGCCGCCCAGGCGTGCAAGGCCGCGGGCGTCCCGTGCATCGCCGACGGTGGCATCCACTATTCCGGCGATATCGCCAAAGCTCTGGTGGCTGGCGCGAGCACCGTCATGCTTGGCGGCGTGCTCGCAGGCTGCGAGGAAGCCCCGGGCGAGAAGGTCCTGCTGCACGGCAAGCAGTACAAGCTGTATCGCGGCATGGGCTCGCTGGGCGCGATGGCCCCGCGCGGCAAGAAGTCCTACTCCAAGGACCGCTACTTCCAGGCTGACGTCACCAGCAACGACAAGGTCGTGCCGGAAGGCGTTGAAGGCGAAGTCCCATACCGCGGACCGCTCAACGCCGTTCTTTACCAGCTGATCGGCGGCCTGCATCAGTCGATGTTCTACGTCGGCGCGCACAACATCAAGGAACTGCAGGAGCGTGGCCGCTTCATCCGCATCACCGACGCTGGCTTGCGCGAATCCCATCCGCACGACATCGTCATGACCGCGGAAGCGCCGAACTACTCCGGCTTCCACAACAACTGATGTCCTGACAGCCCCGCGGGCGTAATTCCGCGGATTGCTGCCGGATTGCAAGGCGGCCGCCCTGTTGCCAGTGCATCAGAGCGGCCGCCTTCTTGGTACTGATACCGACGAAAGAGACCGACGAAAGAGACCAGCGAAAGACGTCCGCCCGACCCACGGATCGGCTGCGCACGTCGTCGTCATGATTGAGAGAAGAAGGGTATGGTCACCAAAGACTTCTGGGTATTACTCGCCATGGTGCTGTATTTCATCGCCATGCTGTCCATCGGATTCGCCTATTCGAAACGTTCGAACTCCTCAGCGAAACAGTATTTCGCTGGCGGTCGCGGTGTCGGCCCGTGGCTGACGGCCCTGAGCGCCGAAGCCTCCGATATGAGCGGCTGGCTGCTCATGGGTCTGCCGGGTCTGGCCTACTTCACCGGCGCCGCTGACGCCATGTGGACAGCGATTGGCCTGGCGATCGGTACATATCTCAACTGGCGACTGGTGGCCCGGCGTTTGCGGCGGTATTCGGTGGTTGCGGGCGATGCCATCACCGTGCCGGATTTCTTCTCCAAGCGCTTCCATGACAAGAAGAACGTCATCTCCACCATCGCGGCGCTGATTATCCTCATCTTCTTCTGCGTGTACGTGGGCAGCTGCTTCGTGACGGTCGGCAAGCTGTTCTCCACCCTGTTCGGCTGGGATTACCATCTGACGATGGTCGTCGGCGCGGCCGTCGTGTTCGCCTACACGCTGATCGGCGGCTACCTGTCCGTGGTCGTCACCGACTTCATTCAGGGCATGCTCATGTTCTTCGCGCTCGCCGTCGTATCCATCGGCTCGATCGTCTCGGTCGGCGGCGTGGACAACACCGTCACCTTCCTGCGCGGTATCCCGGGCTTCCTTGACGGTACGCATCTGGCCACCCCGGTGCTCAACTCCATGGGCGAGCAGATTGTGCGCGACGGCAAGGCGGTCTTCGGCGCGCCCACCGATTACGGCATCATCACCATCATCTCCATGCTTGCCTGGGGCCTGGGATACTTCGGTATGCCGCAGGTGTTGGTGCGCTTCCTGTCAATTCGCAGCTCCGAGGAAATCCGCAAATCCCGGATTATCGCCACCACCTGGTGCGTGATTTCACTGGCATGCGGCGTGTGCATCGGTCTGGCGGGACGCGCGATGATGCCCACCCAGTTCGGCACGCAGGCCGCCGCCGAGAACATCTTCATCGTCATCGCCCAGGCGCTGCTGCCGAGCTTCATCTGCGGTATCGTCGTCTCCGGGATCTTCGCCGCATCCATGAGCTCCTCCTCGTCATACCTGATCATCGGTGCGAGCGCGGTGGGTGAGAACATCTACCGCGGTGTTATCAACCGCAAGGCCACCGACAAGCAGGTGATGATGGTGGCGCGCACCACGCTGCTGGTTATGTTCCTGTTTGGCATTTTCGTGGCCTTTGACCAGAATTCCTCGATTTTCCAGGTCGTTTCCTACGCGTGGGCGGGGCTCGGCGCCTCCTTCGGCCCGCTGATGCTCCTGTCCCTGTACTGGCGTCGCACGAACAAGTACGGCGCCATCGCAGGCATGCTCGGCGGCACGGCCACGGTGCTCATCTGGCATAATCTCATCAAGCCGCTCGGCGGTATCTTTGCCATCTACGAGCTGCTGCCGGCGTTCATCGTCTCGCTGCTGCTCATCGTCGTCGTTTCGCTGCTCACTCCGGCGCCCGAAGATTCGGTCCTGTACGAATTCGACCACTATCTCGACGATCCCGCCGACCGCAAGGTCGATGATGATCTGGTCGCAGCCGAAATCCAAGCCGCCGAGGAACGTTCGCAAATCTGAGCCGCGAGGCTTCTCCCACCCCCGCGGTAACCTGAGAGGTCCGGTCCGCGGGGGTTCGCATGCCGCCGACGACGGACAGACCGTTGATACGTGAGGAAAGAGGCACCATGGTAGACGCACATGACGCAGAGACCTATACCGCGCAAGATTCGCGCATGATCTGGATTGATTGCGAGATGACCGGACTGGATATCTTCCATGACGAGCTGTGCGAAGTGTCCGTCGTCCCCACCGATTTCGACCTCAACGTGCTCGACGAGGGCGTGGACTATGTCGTCAAGCCATCCGACGCGGCTGTCGCCCATATGAATGATTTCGTGCGCGCGATGCACACCCGCTCCGGCCTGATCAACGAATGGGAGCACGGGCTGAGCCTCGAGGAGGCCGAACGCAAGGTGACCGAGTATGTCGCACGGTTCACCCCGGATGGGGTCAAGCCCCTGCTCGCCGGCAATTCCGTCGGTTCCGACAAGAAATTCCTCGACCGGTACATGCCCGGCCTCATGGAACACCTGCATTACCGGGTCATCGACGTGAGCACCATCAAGGAGCTCGCCCGCCGCTGGTACCCGGACGTCTACCGCAACCGTCCGGCGAAGAACGGCGGCCACCGTGCGCTCGCCGACATCATCGAATCCATTGACGAGCTGCGCTATTACCGCGATATGCTCTTCGTCCCGGCCCCCGGCCCGGATGCCGAGGCGGCTAAGGCGGGCGCTCGCCACATCGAGGCGACCAGTCTGCTGCGCACGTACGAGAAGAACGGCAACGCCCTCGAGTAAACGCCCTCGAGTAATCGCCCTCGAGTAACGGTCAGGGAGGCCGTCATTCGAAGGCTGACGGCAGCTTTTGCCCACTACAGCTCGATCGATTGCCACGCCACACGAAGCCGGCACAGAACCGGCATGGAACCGGCGACCATACCGGTATGAAACCGGTACGCTGCTGGCACTGAACCGATACACTGCCGGCCCGCCATTCGCGAATCAGAATGCTGAAAGGATCCAAGCATGAGCGCGACACCATGGACTCAATCCACGCCGCTTCCCGGTGATATCGCGATGGTCGTCGCCGATATGGATGGCACGCTGCTGGATGGCGACAGCCGGATTCCTGAGGGATTCTGGCCGCTGCTCGCACGCTTGCAACGCGCCGGCATCGAATTCGTGCCGGCGAGCGGACGGCAGATTTTTACGCTGCGTGACATGTTCGGCGACGCCATGCCGACCGGCTCGTTCATCGCCGAGAATGGCAATCTTGTGGTCGCCCGGGGCCACACCACCGGTGTGACCGCGCTGCCCGCCCATGCGGTGGCACAAATGATCGACATGCTTGCCGCCGCCGATCTGCCCCAAAACCATGATGTCGGGATGGTGGTGTGTGGCGAGCACAGCGCGTACATCAACCGCAAGGACACGCCGTTTGTGGACGAATGCCGCAAGTACTACCACCGTCTCGCCTTCCTTGACGACCTGCATGAAGCGGTGACGGGGCCGCACGCCGACCGGATTCTCAAGGTGGCGGTATTCGATTTCGGCGATGTGCGTGTGCCCGCCGACACCCTGTTCGCCCCGCTGCGCGACCGCTATCAGGTGGTGGTATCCGGAGCGCATTGGGTGGATATCATGGACGCGCACACCGACAAGCGCCGCGGGGTCGTGGCCTTGCAGGAGCAGCTTGGCATCACGCCCGCGCAGACTATGGTGTTCGGCGATTATCTCAACGATTTGCAGATGCTGGGTGCGGGGGAGTGGTCCTTCGCGATGGCTAACGCCTATCCGGATCTGCTACGCGAAGCGCGGTACATTGCCCCGGCGAACACCGAGCATGGCGTGCTGCGCGTCATCGACGCCATGCTCCGGCAGCGGGAAATCCAAAGGAGACACGCCGATGTTGCAAACTGACGCATTGAGGATTCTGGACGCCGGCGCTAGCGTGTTCCTCACCGGCGCCCCGGGGGCCGGAAAAACTTATGTGCTCAACGAATTCATCAAACAGGCCAGGGCGCGCGGGGCGTCCGTGGCGGTTACGGCGTCCACCGGCATTGCGGCGACGCATCTGAACGGGCAGACCATCCACTCATGGAGCGGTGTCGGCGTCGCCGAGGCGATGACAGACAGCCTGCTCAAACAGATCAAGACGCGTCGTGGCAAGCGGATTCGGGCGACTGACATCCTTGTCATCGACGAAATCTCCATGATGCACGCCTGGCTGTTCGACATGGTCGATCAGGCGTGCCGCGCAGTCAGGCGCAGTCCGGAGCCGTTCGGAGGGCTGCAGGTCGTCATGTCCGGCGACCTGTTCCAGCTGCCACCGGTCGCCCATGCCAAGCGGGACCGCGAACTTGTTGTTCCGCCGCCGGAAATGGTCGCCATGCGTGAGCGGTATGAGCGGGCAGGGCGCAATCCGGAGGGTTTTGTCACGGAATCGTTGGTATGGCCGGAACTCAACCCTGTCGTGTGTTATCTGACCGAACAGCATCGTCAGGATTCCGGCCAGCTGCTTGACGTGCTCACCGACATCAGGCGTGGTGCGGTCAGCGATGCCGATCGCGCAGCGTTGGACGCCCGCATCGGCGTCGAACCGGCCGAAGACGACGTCGCCGTCTATCTGTTCCCTAACAACCGGCAGACTGACGAGCTCAACGACCGCAAACTCGCGCAAATCGACAGCCGCGAGCACGTCTACGAAGCCCAGGCTTCCGGCCCGGTACACCTCATCAAACGGCTGAAAAGCACTATGCTCGCCCCGGAACTCTTGACGCTCAAGGTAGGGGCGGCGGTCATGGCCCTGCGCAACGACACCAACCAGCAGTATGTCAACGGTTCGCTCGGCACGGTGGTTGATTTCGTCGCCAATCGCGACGGTGACGAGTATCCGATGGTCCGTTTCGACAACGGACATACCGTCATCATGCAACCCGCCGCATGGGAGATGATGGACGGTGAAACGGTGCTCGCCTCGGTCAAACAGGTGCCTTTGCGGTGCGCATGGGCAATCACCATCCACAAATCGCAGGGCATGACCCTCGACCGCGCGCGGATGGATCTGCGCCGGACCTTCGCGCCCGGCATGGGGTATGTGGCTCTCTCCCGCGTCGAATCGATGGACGGCCTGTACTTGGATGGCATCAATGACCGTGCGTTCCTGGTGTCCCCTCAGGCGGTGGGACTTGATGGCATTCTTCGTGACCGTTCGCAGATGGCTGAGCGTGAGCTTGCCGAGCATGGCGAGGATGCCTTCCATGACAAGGGCGAGGAGTCTCTAGAGGACGAATTCATGCAGGGCGGATTGTTCTAGACAGGGTTGCAGGCGGAAAATCAATCTTCCCCGGGGCTTCCCGCGTGTGGCTTCCCTCGTCACTGCGATGAGCAGACTACACTGGAAGTATCGGATGCGCCCGGCTCACCGCAGAGGCGGACGCCATCACAAGGAGGTTCGCCATGAAGAAATCAACCGTGGTATCCGTCATCGGTCTGTTGACCATGTTCGTCGCATTTGTCCTGTTCCAGACATGGCCGCTCGTGCTGTTCGGAACCGTGAAACTTACGGATGTCCTCACTTTGGTCGGCGGTCTCATGTTCATCATCCCCGTGTATCTTGATTCCGTGAAACGCAAGCGTGCCGACAACGCCCCGAATCCCGTGGTGTGGTCGACCTTGCCGCCGATCGGCATGGCCGTGGTCTGCGTCGGCATCCTCATGCCGAACAGCCTGACCTTCTTCCACCTGTTCTCCCTGCCGGACGTGTTCTATCTGGTCGGATGTCTCATGATGCTGCCGATTTTCCTTTACCCGATGTCCGGTTTGGAACGTGCGGAACTTGAGGAAACCGTCGAAGAAGAGGTTGACGAAGCGACCGACAGCGCTTCTGCTGCCGATGCTAAGCGATCGTAAGCGCTAGACGATTCTGAACGGGCACCTTGGGGATAGCAAACGGCCGTCTTCCAACGCTGACATCCTTTGCAGCGTCGGAAGACGGTCGTGATTATTGATGTTGCAGTCACCAACCGGTGCCCACCTGACGGCAACCGCCAGATAGCCACCGGTGACCACCGGTCGGTGACAAGTCACCAGAACAGGTCACCAGATGGTGTTGAGCGCGTTCACCTCGCAACGATCCACACCGCCGCAGGTCTCGAAGGACATGCTCACCTGCGGGCCGGCGGCCTGGAACAGCATGGTGCCCGCCGCCTGACCGTCATTGAGGAACACCTCGGCGACCTGATGGTCGAAGAACACTTCGACATGCCGCACCTGCTGGATGCCGCTGTCGTAGTCGTTCTTGTCGAATCCGCCCTGACCGCGGGTGACCAGGCGGGTCACGCCGTTCTCGCGCACCAGACGCAGGCTGTCACCTTCAGCCCCGTCAATGCCGGGGTTGCGAGCGATGGTCAGCGTGAAATCAGCGTCGTCGTCAAGCGTGATATTGGCGTAATACGTGTCATCGGGGCTGGTGGCGGACCACACGTGGGAATCCGGCGTGGCTCCCGCGGCGGTGTCGACCGTCACCGGTGAACCGATCAGGTTGTCGTAGACTTCCTGGACGGGCTTGCTCGTCAAGCGGCCGTCAACTACATGGAGTTCGCGCGGCAGCGACATGATGCCGTTGGCGCGGCAGGGGCCTTCACGGCGCACGCCGGCGTGGTCGACGATCCACCCGAAGACGATGCGGCGGTCCTGATCGTCGCGGAAGCTTTGCGTCGCATAGTAGCCAAGCCCGAAATCGCACCAGTCGCTGGACTTGACGGCCAGACGCGGGCCCTCGCCCTCATCGCGCAGGTCGCCGACATACCAGCGCACAGGCTGGAAGCGTCCCTGCCTGTCGCGGTAATGCATCAGGGCACCGCAGGCCACCGTGCTGCCGTCGAGTGCGAACAGATCCGGGCATTCATAAGTCCGTGCGATTTGATGGCCGAAATCGGCGAGCACGGGCCCGTCGTACTGCCACACGGAGGTGCGCTGCACCGGCAGTTTCGTGGAGAACAGTGCGATGGTGGGGACGGTCGCCTCATTGGCGGCAGCCTCCGCGGGCTTGCCCATCGGGTAGGTAGCGAACCAGCCGTTCGTGGCGTCGCGGCTGATGCCGGCGAGGGCGTCCTTGTGGAATTCATCGACCGGCAGGTTGGTGGCGGTCACAATCCAGGCGCGTCCGCCATCTGCCTCATGGATGGGCAGGTTGGTTTCGATTTTCGGATCGCGGCAGTCCAGCCCCATGCTCGGTGTCGGGCGCAGAATGCACGGGGTCTCCACTTCGAAATGGATGCCATCATGGCTCAGGCAGGTGGTCTGGTATTCCACGACGGAATGCTCATCCCCGCGCGTTTCGGTGTGACGGGTGAGCATGAAGCGGATGGCGTCGGCGTTCTCGCCGTTGCACGGATAGCCATCCTGATCGACCGGGATGGCCGAGCCGGAGAATGCGCCGCCGGTCAGCGTATGGTCGGTGGCGAACTCGGGCTGCGGTTCCAGCGCGATCGGCAGATGGGTCCAATGCACCAGGTCACGGCTGACCGCATGACCCCAGTGCATGCAGTCCCATCCCCATCCGTACGGGTTGAACTGATAGAACAGGTGGTAGCGTCCCTTGAACTCGCACAGGCCGTTCGGGTCGTTCATCCAGTGCGCGATCGGCTCGAAATGGGAGGCCGTGCGTTCCGGCTGGCGGTAGATGCTTTCCGTGTCGGGCAGGGTATCCCACTGGACGAAATCAGGATCGAGATTGACATACTGGATGCTGTTGTCCAGATCATTGCCGCTTTCGCTCAGATAGCCGAAACGGCATACGGCCTGGTTGATGCGAATGTCCAGATCGGTGTCGGAGGGCACATCGAACTGGAAGTGATGACGGTTCTCAAGCTTCGGCATTGCGGCAAACGCGAGGGTGGTCCCGTTGCTGGAACGGGTCAGGGCGACTGAGGCGTCATCGTCCGTGCGCTCGACGAACAGGTCGAGGCGAGTGTAGTCGCCGGTGGCGATGTGCGCGTTGGTGGTTTGGGTTGTGGGAAGCATGATGCTCCTTTGCAATGATGGTTGTTGGTTGGAAAATTTGTTGGGGGTTTCGCTCAAGACACGCCTGCGGCTGACCACGATTCGGATCGGTACCGTGGTCACTGATGGGCATCACAGCGCCGGGGGAGAGGGAGAAGTCGGGGCAGGGTGTCCATACGATGGCAAACCCGGTACCCCGTTCTCTCACCGTTCAGCGCTGTGCGCTGTCGTCACTCATGCCTTGGGACCGTGCCGCGGACGGAGCTGCGCTCGATAATCGACCCGCGGATTGTCGTGAACGTATCCTTGGTTTCAAAGGTTGAACGAAAAATCTGGTCGGGCTTGATATCCGGAATGTCCCGCTGCTCGATCATCGACACGAGCTGACGAACCGCCTCGAATCCCATCTCGTAATGAGGCAATTCGATGGTCGTCAGTGCCGGTCGGATCACGTCGGTGATATTGGGCAGGTTGTCGACGCTGACGATGGAGACGTCTTTGCCGATGGTCAGCCCAAGGTCATACGCCGCGGCGTACATCGACGTGGCACGGATGTCGTTGAAGCAGAACACCCCATCGGGTTTGAGGCCTTTGAGTAGCTCGAGCGCGCGTTCATCGGCGTTCACATGTTCGGTCGCGCCGACCACCAGCTGCGGGTCGTCCTTCAAACCGGCATCCTGCAACGCCTTGTGGTACCCGGCTAGACGTTCGGGCTGAGCGACGATTCCCGATTCTGAGCCGAAATACGCGATTCGGCGGCAGCCTGCGGCGATGAGCCTGTTGGTTGCGTCATATCCGATGCCGAACTCGTCAGGGTAGATTGACGGCAGGTCGTGCTTCGCGTCCTCAGCGTCGACCACGATGGTCGGCATGGAGCGCAAAGTCGCAGGCACGTCCACCACACGGTGATACATGAACGCGTACAGGAACCCGTCGGCGTGGTAGCGCTTGAGCGTCGCGATTTCCTGCCGTTCCAGCGCCTTGTCGTTGTTCGTGTTCATGGTGATCAGGATGTAGCCAAGCTTGCGTGCCGCTTCCTGTGCGCCGAGCATGATGCGCACTGCCGAAGGCGTGGTGATGATCTCGTCGGTGACGAAACCCAAGGTGTGCGACTTGTTGGTTTTCAGCGTACGCGCCAGCATATTCGGCTCGTAGTTGAGCGAAGATGCCGTGTCGCGGATGATTTGCGCGGTGGCGTCGCTCACGCGGTTCTTGTACTTGCCGTTGAGCACGAGGGAGACGGCGCAAACGGAGACACCTGCCTGTTTGGCGATATCTTTGAGGGATACCATGTGTGCTCCTTACTTGTTTGCCGTTCCGGTCGCCTGCATGAGCAGACGGGAATCATCGTTGGCGCTTTCGCCTTCGTCTCCCGGACGTGTCATACCCGGGACCTTGCCGAGCTTGCTGACGACCATCATGACGAAGAACACAGGCAATGCTACCCCGAATGCCGGGATAAGGCCTGGCCATGTCATCCACGAGCATACCGTGAGGATGAACAGGACGGTCAGGCACAGGCTGCACAGCGGACGTGCGATAACCATCTGCAGGGTCATGCGTGTAATCCACCATCCGGATTCGTCGAAATTGGCTTTGAGCGCCCACGACAGGCTGGAAAACAGGCCGTAGAACACGATGCCGATGAGCAGGACACCGGCGCTGGCGTATCCGAGCTTGCCGGCGTCATGGAAGTTCACCACCCAGTAGTCGAAGATCAGCAGGGCCCACAGCAGCGCCTGCGGCCAGCCGAAGCGGTTCGCCCCGGCCAGGTCGTCCTTCCACGCGCGGTGGAAGACGATCCAGGTTTCGCGGATGCTCCAGCTGCGGTCTTCGCTGAGCAGCCAGGTGCGATACGTCGTGTAAGTGGCGGAAATCGAGGGGAACAGGCCGATGACGACGACACCCATCAAGGTGTGGACGAGGAACGCCACATGGGTGACCGCAATCATGAGCACGACGCGGCAGAAGCGTTCGTATCCTAGGGCGAATGAGCGTAACATGACTCTCCTTCAAGTCAAGCCGGGTGCGGGTTTTCGGCGTTGGCGGCGGTGTGTCTGCCGGACCCGCGGTGTGAGAGAATCGCCGGGATGCCGCAAAGGGGATAACGGCACCCCGGCAAGTGTGCGGGCCTCAGCCCTTGACCGCTCCGAGCATCACGCCCTTGTTGAAATACTTCTGCAAGAACGGATAGATGATCATGAGTGGCAGGGTCGAGACGATGATGATGCCGAACTTGATCTGGTCGGCGGCCTGCTGCTGGGCGGCGGCATCCACGTTGGTTGCGGTGCCTTGCGCGACGAGCAGGAGCTGCTGGAGCACGACCTGCAACGGCTGCTTGTCGTCATCGGTGATGAAGATCAGGCCTGTCATGAAGTCGTTCCAGTGGCCCACGAAGTAGTACAGGCCGATGACGGCGAGAATCGCGGAGCTCAGCGGGATGACGATTTTGAAGAAGTAGCCGAGGTAGCTTTCGCCGTCAAGCTGGGCTGCTTCGAACAGTTCTTCAGGAATCGAGGTCTCGAAGAAGGAGCGGGCCACAATCACGTTGTACACGCTGACGGCGCCCGGGAGGATGAACACCCACATCGAGTTGAGCAGGCCGAGCTGCTTGTACAGCAAGTAGTTCGGAATCAGGCCGCCGCTGATGAACATCGTGACGGTGAACAGGAAGAGGATCACGCGGCGGGGCTTGAATTCCTTACGTGAGAGTGCGAACGCGCAAGGAATGGTCACGGCGAGGTTGACGGCCGTGCCGAGCACCGAGTAGATGATGGTGTTCAGATAGCCGCGCCAGATGCGGGCGTTGGCGAAGACCTTGGCGTAACCCACGAAGGTGATGCCTTTCGGCAGGAGGAAGACATCGCCTGCAGCGACCTTGTTCGGGTCGGAGAAGGACGCGACGATGACGAACCACAGCGGGTAGAGCACCGCGATCACCGCCAGGGCGATGAGTCCGTAGATGATGATGCTAGCCACCCAGTCGCCGGGGGTCAGGTGCTGACGCTGATGTTTGTTCCAGGGGATTTCGTCGCCCGAAGTCTTTGGTGCGGGCACTGCTGTTGTTGCTGACATGGTTGGCTCCTAGAAAATGCTGGTTTCGGAGATTCTCTTGGAGATCGCGTTCGCCGTGATCAGGAAGATGAAGTTGATGACCGTGTTGAACAGGCCGATGGCCGTGGAATAGGAGAACTGGCTGTTGAGAATACCGATCTTGTAGGTGTAGGTCGAAATGACCTCGGTGGCCGGCAAGTTCAGCGAGTTCTGCATCAGGAAGATCTTGTCGAAGCCGACGTTCAGCACGCTGCCCATGCTCAGGATCAGCAGGATCGAAGCGGTCGGCATGATCGCGGGGATATCCACGTTGCGGATGAGCTGCCAGCGGCCGGCGCCATCGATCTTCGCGGCCTCATACAGGGAGGTATCCACGCCTGCGAGGGCGGCCAGGTAGATGATGGAGTTCCATCCGCAGTGCTGCCAGACTTCGGAGATCCAGTAGACGGAGGTAATCGCCTTCGGGTTGCCCATCACGCTCTCCGGGCCGAGGAACCTGCCGATGATGCCGCTTCCCGGGGTCAGGAAGATGTTGAGCATCGAGACGATGACCACGATGGAGATGAAGTGCGGCATGTAGGTGACGGTCTGGACGAAGCCCTTGACCTTGCTGGAATGGATCTGATTGATCAGTAGGGCGAGGATGATCGGGAAGATGAAGCCCATCACCAGGGTCCACAGGCTGATGCGGATCGTGTTGCTCATGATCTCGCCGAACAGCGGGGAGTGGAAGAACTGATTGAAGTAGTAGAAGCCGACCCAGTCGCCGCCGGTCAGACCCTTGTCCGGGTCGAACTTGCGGAAGGCGAGCTGGATGCCCCACATCGGCACGTAGGCGAAGACTGCCACGAAGATGAGGGCCGGCGCGCTGAGCACCCACAGCTCCCAGTAGCGGCTGAAGTGGCGCGCGAGCTTGTCGATGATGTTGGGTTTCTTCTGAGTATTCGGTTCAGCGGCGTATGGCTGTCGGGTGGCTGGTGCCGACGGAGCCGCCGCTGCGGTGATTGATGGCGTGGTCATGCTAGCTCCAAATGTTGTTGGTGTATCGGCCGGGTGACGTGTGACGGCTGCGAACCTGTTTCGTTCTTCGGCCGTAAGACGTCTACAAGAGGAGGTGGTGGAGGAGCCAGGCTCCTCCACCGTTCAAGGAATCAGGGGGTAAGTCTTGTTGTTGTGCGGTGTGTCCGTGGGGCGCATGGGGCGCGAGCCTCGCGTCATGCACCCCGCGGAATCCGCCTGATCGGCAGTCTACGAGAGGCTCAGGCCTGCTTGTCGTAGTACTTCTGCCAGATCTTGATGTTGGTCTCGAGGCCGAGCGTCGGCTCCTTGACCTTCTTCAGATAGTCGTTCCACTCGCTGTCGATGCCGCCCTTCTGCACCCACTTGGCGAGCTGGTTGTCGGTGTAGTTGAAGATGGCGGTGTTGTTGTTGGACAGGGTGTCCATGTCCTCGCTGCTCGGGTGCACCCAGATCGGGATGACATCCTTGGTCGGATTGACGTTCTTCTCGATGACCTTGCGCACGGCCTGGTCGCTGGCGGTGACCTGCTCGGCGTTCGTGTCGTTGACGATCGTTACGTCATCGGGGATCCAACCGGCGAAGCGGTCCTGGAGTGCGACGGCACGGGTGTCGGGGTACTCGGCGTAGGCCTTGGCCTTGTCGATGGTGTACTTGTGATTGCCGTTGTCGGTCACGATGTCCGGGATGGAGCCGTAGAAGCCGGAGACGGAGAGCTTTTCGCTGTACATCGCGTTGATGAGCTTGAGTGCCGCATCCTTATTGGCGGTCTTCGGGTTGAGGCTCAGCACGTAGGCGTATTCGGCTGCGGGCTGAGAGTAATCCCACTTGACCTGGGAGTCGGGGTCGGACGCCTTCTGCTTGAGCGGCGGAAGGGTGATGTACTGTTCGCCGAGCTTGTCGCCGAACTCGGAGTAGTTCGACCAGCCGAAGGTCACGCCGCTGATGGCGGTCTTGCCGTCGCTGATGGTCTGCGAATTGTACTTCGAAGCGTCGCGAGTCAGGGCGTCCTTGGGGATGAGGCCTTCAGACATCAGGGAGTGCAGGTAGCTGATGGTGTCCTTGAGCTCGTTGGAGGTCAGGTAGCTGGCGACCTTGCCGTTCTTGACGTAGTAGCCTTGGCTGGATGCCGAAGCGCCCATGAAGCTGGTGGTCAGACCGGTGGAGTTGAGCAGGGTCAGCGGGCTCCACAGACCGAAGCCGAGGCCGCGGATGTTCATCGGGACTTCGTCGGCCTTGCCGTTGCCGTTCGGATCCTTGGTCTTGAAGGCTTCGAGCGTGGTCTTGAGCTCATCCCACGTGGTGGGGACGGGCAGGCCGAGCTTGTCGAGCCAGGTCTTGTTGATGAACATGTGGGTGCCGGAGACGCGGTAGCCCTTGCCGCGGTCGGACGGCAGCAGATAGAGGTGGCCGTTGTCCTCGGCGAACTTCTTCGCATCGGGCTGGGCCTTGAAGAACTTCTGAACGTTCGGCAGCTTGGACATGTCCTTGGACATGTCTTCGAACTGCGAGGAGTACTTGGTGACGTCGGTGGAGTCGTACAGCGACAGGCCGATGTCGGGGAAGTCGCCGGCTGCCATCTTGGCTGCTTTCTGCTGCCCCCAGGCGTTATCGCTGATCTCCTGCCAGTTGATCGTGCAGTCGCAGGCAGCCTCGAGATCCTTGGAATACTGGGTTTTCTTCATCGGGTTGTCGGTGACGTTGCGCCGAACCTCGATGGTGACAATCGGCTTGCCGTTGGCGTCTGTTGTGGCCTTGCCGCTGCCACCGCAGGCGGCGAGGGGGATGAGCATGGATGCTGCGGCGATGGCCGCGATGGCCATCCGTACACTTCTTCGTGCCATTTCTCTGTCCTTCAACTTAATGATTTGTTTGTGGTGCTGCGGAGCCGATTGGGATTCAGCTGACAGGCTGTGGTGGAGTGGATCCGTATTGCTTGCTGGCTGACTCCTGTGTCGGTTTCCGTTCGCACATCTAAGGATAGTACATTAAACGTTTAACGGCAAACGTTAAACGTTTCACGCGTGTCGTTTTTTACATGAGAACGTAATCATCCTTGATATCACAGCAAATTGACGGTGTTTGGTGATACTTGGCGAGGTGCCGGTGAGATTTGGTTACGGGTGTCGTCCGGTGGATGGTGCCGGACAGATGGCATCCGGCGGCGCTGGGCGGCTGACGACTGGTGACGCCCGATCGCGCATGACATCTGACGACGTACGGCATTGGGCGTTGAGTTGCGCCGCGCGGCACAACGTTGTGCATGCCATGACATACAAACTGGTAGCTTTGGCTGCCCGCCGGTGATTACGGTCCGTGTTTTGCGGCGTTGCGTATGCCGGGCCATACACGCCGTGCTGTTTGGGTTGCCCGCAGGCGGTTGGATGGGATGTTCTGACGTGTTGTGTATGTCGTGGCATGCGCGTTGAGCGGGCTGGGCACTCTGCGGTGGGTCGTCTGT
>NZ_JBJEIH010000012.1:1548-12852 GCF_051876855.1 Bifidobacterium sp. | reverse complement strand
CTCAGGTGGTTGGACGGTGCGATCTGCTGAGTTGCGTATGTCGTGGCATGCGCGTTGAGCGGGCTGGGCACTCTGCGGTGGGTCGTCTGTCGATCTGTGTCGTCGTGTATGTCGCGGCGTGCAAGCTCCGCCTGTTCGGTTACTGTCCGGCGTCCGTCGAGTGTGATGTGTTGCGTTGCGTATGCCGGGGCATACATGCCGTGCTGTTTGGGTTGCCCGCAGGTGGTTGGACGGTGTGATCTGCTGGGTTGTGTATGCCGGGGCATGCACGTCGAGTGGTGTTGTCTGCTCGTCGGCAATCGCGGACCGTGTTCTGTCATGTTGTGCATGCCGGGCGATGCGATTTTCAGCCATTTCGGCCGGATGGCCGACGCAAGCGGTCTTTTCAGCGTCGCTGCGGTACAGCACAAGCGCAAGATAATGCCTATCTGCGTTGCCTGTAGTACCTGCCGAATGGTATTTCGCATGTATGTGTTCGTCGATCCCCGATACTCGAAGCAGTGTCGTTGGAATTCCGCGAATCGTACTTGCGATATCGGGCATGGCGGAACACACATAGTGCAGATGTGGTCCATGAAGTACTGCAGATACGCGAGATGCATGCTCTCGGGCGCCACAGATTAGTGCAATTGCGGCATCACGGACGCTCACGGAGGGTGCGTCTGAAGATTGACGCCGTGTGCGGCAATGTTTGGCATGTGCGTGGGTTTGTGAGGATTGGCTCACATGATGGCGGTTTGGGTGAGCCGGGTTGGCTTGTTGCCGTCGGTTGTGCCGCGTTGTGTGAGGATTGGCTCGCACACTGACCGGGTCGCCGTGCTGATTCTGTCTGTCGGTTGGTGGTTCGCGTGGGTTTGTGAGGATTGGCTCACGTGGTCGCGTCTTTCTCCTGTCCGGTTGGTCTGCTGATGGTGGTTGTGCCGTATTGTGTGAGGATTGGCTCACATGATGGAGGTGTGAGTGGGCCGGGTTGGCTTGTTGCCGTCGGTTGTGCCGCGTTGTGTGAGGATTGGCTCGCACGGTGAGGGGTTGGATGGCGGGTGGCGGCTGGTTTGGTAGCGGCGGGGGAGGCGTGTGAGGATTGGCTCGCACACAGGCCGGGTAGTTGCGCTGGTCTAAGTCGTCCTGCCGGTTATCGTCCAGTCGTGCCCGTCAATCCCGTCGATCCCACCAAGCCTAAACCAGCTTCGCCCACCGAACTGGCCGCGCTCACCGAACCAGTCGTGCCCGTCGATCCCGTCGATCCCACCAAGCCTCAACCAGCCACGCCCACCGAACCAGTCGTGCTCGCGATCCCATCAATCTCACCGGCCCCACCAAACCCACCAAGCCCTCGGCCCCACCGCGCCCGCGATGCCGGCAGACGCGCGTCCCCCAATGTCCCATAACGCGAATACCTTGGGATTCATGAGTTCCAAAGCACTTCGTATGTCTACGCTGTTCTTGCGCACGTTGCGTGAGGATCCTGCCGATGCGGATGTCGATTCCGCGAAACTGCTGCAACGCGCCGGGTACATCCGCAAAGCCGCCCCTGGCATCTGGACGTGGCTGCCGCTCGGCCTGCGCGTCCTCGATAAGATTGAGGGCATCATCCGTGAGGAAATCAACGGCATCGGCGCCCAGGAAGTTCATTTCCCGGCCTTGCTGCCCCGCGAACCGTACGAGGCGACGCACCGTTGGGAAGAGTACGGCGAAAACATCTTCCGTCTGAAGGACCGCCATGGTGCGGATTATCTGCTGGCCCCCACGCATGAGGAGATGTTCACCCTGCTGGTCAAGGACATGTACTCCTCGTACAAGGACCTGCCGGTAACGCTCTACCAGATTCAGACCAAGTACCGCGACGAGTTCCGTCCGCGCGCCGGCCTGATCCGCGGCCGTGAGTTCATCATGAAGGACGCTTACTCCTTCACCGTTGACGAGGAGGGCATGCGCAAGGCCTATATGGACGAGCGCGGCGCCTACGAGCGCATCTTCACCCGCCTTGACCTGAAATATGTCCCGGTGTTCGCCATGTCCGGCCCGATGGGCGGCTCCGCGTCCGAGGAGTTCCTTGCCCCGATGCCGATTGGCGAGGATACCTTCGCGCTTGCCCCGTCCGGCAAGGCTTGGAACGTCGAGGCGCTGACCACGCCGGAACCGCCGGTCGAGGATTATTCCGACACTCCTGCCGCCGAAAAGGTCCCGACCCCTGATGCGATGAGCATTGACAACATGGTCGCACGCGCCAATGCGGACCATCCGCGTAGCGACGGCCGTCCGTGGCAGGCGAGCGACATCCTGAAGAACGTCGTCATCGCCGTCAAGCACCCTGAGGATGACGACCATGATAAGCCGTGGCGCGAACTCGTGGTTGTCGGCGTGCCTGGTGATCGTGTTGTCGATATGAAGCGTCTGGAAGCCCAGTTCACCCCCGCCGAAATCGAGGAGGCGACCGAGGATGACTTGAAGGCGCATCCGGAGCTGGTCCGCGGCTATATCGGCCCGATGGCCCTTGGTCCGCAGGCTGCGGCGCGCGGTGTCGAGCACCCGATCCGCTATTTCATCGATGCGCATATCGCTCACGGTTCCGCGTGGTTCACTGGCGCCGATGAGCATGAAGTCGACTATTACAACCTCGTGTATGGTCGTGATTTCACCGCCGACGGCACGGTTGAAGCCGTCGAGGTTCGCCATGGCGATATGAGCCCGGACGGTTCCGGCCCGCTGAGCTTCGAGCGCGGCGTGGAAATCGGCCAGGTCTTCCAGCTTGGTCTCAAGTATTCCAACGCGCTTGGCTTGAAGGTCCTCGATCAGAACGGCAAAGCTGTCCCGGTGTGGATGGGCTGCTACGGCATCGGCGTCAGCCGTGTGCTCGCGTGCGTCGCCGAAACCCATCATGACGACAAGGGTTTGGCCTGGCCTGCGGTTATCGCCCCGGCTCAGGTGCATGTCCTCGCTACCGGCAAGAACGCCGAGGCCTTCGACGCCGCCGAAAAGCTGGTCGCCGAGCTTGAATCTCGCGGTATCGAGGTGCTGTACGACGACCGCAAGAAGGTCTCCCCGGGCGTCAAGTTCAAGGATGCCGAGCTGATTGGCGTGCCGCTGGTCGCTGTTGTCGGCCGTGACACGGTCAACAACGGCACGATCGAGGTCCGCGACCGTGACGGTTCGAATTCCGAGGCTGTCGCCGTCGATGCGGCTGCGCAGACCATCGCCGATCGTCTTGCCGCATTGCTTGACAAGTAGAGGCCGGGTATCGCACGGACAGTGTACGGCAACAGTACGGCAATAGTACGGCATGATCTGATGCGTGTTCCGTGCGTGTACGCGCGAATATGATTCAGCCTGTGGCGGGCGTCATCTGAGTAAGGTGACGCCCGCCACTGCGTGTGGGGCCGCGGAATTCGCAGGATTCGTACGATTTGCGGGCGCTGCGGGATTCATACGGGATTCGTGCGGGATTTGTGGAATTCGCTCCGGGGCCGTCAAATCGCTGTTCTTGCCTGAACGACTGTTCTCGGCGGCTGCAAGCCGAGCGACTTTCCTGAAAACCTCATTACGCCGACGACATGTGCGCGTTAGGCTGCTGGCGCTACTACCCAAACTGGTTACGGTGGGGACCCTGCCAATGTTGCTGGGATATGATGTCTTGACCTGATTGCGAGCGGCGATGTCGAAGACATTCCCAGCTGACGTTCTCGTTCAAACCGGCCGTCCTTGTGGCGCTAACACATCGACAGGCGTGAAACAACACCGGTATCGTGAGTTATCCACATTCCGCCGTTTCTCGCTTTTCGTTGATTTCTTGCGGATTGCGATAGCTGAACGCATCTTTTGACCACATTTTCCGATTGGCTGGCGCTTGACACATGCCGTCCGGAAGAATGGATGGTACCGCAGACGCGACGGTGACATCCTGCAATACGACAGGCTTCTCTCCTCGCTCCAATCTCCAGTTGTGTGGCAGGACGTGTCCCCGTCGCGGCTGCAGTCCACATATCGCAATATCGCAGTCATGGATTCGCAATCATGAGGGGGAAAGCAATGGTGCAGCAAGGTCTGATAACCATCAATGGATACGCCGGTTCCGACCCGGTTAATTTCGGCAAGGATGTGCCTGCCTGTTCGTTCAGGATCGGGTGCACTCGCCGCTATTTCGACAACTCCGCAAAGGAATGGAAGGACCGCCCGACCATATGGATTACAGTCAAGGCGTTCCGCGCGTTGGCGCGCAATGTGCTGGCAAGCGTGCATAAAGGCGATCCGATCATCGTGTCGGGCACGTTGGCGAACGAGCAGTGGGAGCGTGATGGTGAAACCCATTCCAGAACGGTCATCGAAGCGGCTTCCGTCGGCCATGATCTTGGACTTGGGGTATCGCAGTTCACCAGGCAGAAATCAGGATTCGCGCCCGGGGCACCGGCGTCCGGGGCGTCGGCGCAACCGCAGGAACAGCATCAACCGCAGGGACAATCGCAAATGCAGCAGGCTCCCGTGTCAGGTGCGTCCAATCAGGGGACCATGCCTCCGGAAGCCTCCACCGGGCAAAGCCAGGGGAGTCTTCCGCGCGACCCATTCGCTGAGCCGCAACAGCCCCAAGCAGCTGAGGGTGCAGCATATCCCATGCCCGAAGATGATGGGAACCCTCCTGAGGAGGCATTTTGACCAGGGACGGCTTGAAATCGGGCAAACAACAATGGCCACGAAGACATACAGGAGTCTTCGTGGCCACGTGGTGGGGAGGAATGCTGCCGGCGGGTCATACCCGTGACACGACGGATTATGGCGGCGGTGCATGGTCCGGCGGCTGCAATCGCGCGCCTTATCGGCACACAGGCGGCATTACCAGATGCGTACCCGCTTGTCGGGGTCGAGCCACATCGCGTCCTCGGGCTGCACGTTGAACGCCGTGTAGAACAAATCGACATTGCGTACGATGCCGTTGGTACGGAATTCTGCGGGGGAGTGGGGGTCGATCTGCAGATACTGCTCGGCGAGTTCGTCGCGCTGCTTGGTCCGCCAGATCGAGGCGTAGCTCAGGAAGAAGCGCTGAAGCCCCGTGAACCCGTCTATAACGGGCGCGGCGTCGAGTGCAGCCTTGATGGCGTCGGGGGAGCCGTCCTCCGGTTTGCCGGCAGCGGCGTCGAGGGCGAAGGCGTATGCCTTGAGCGCGATGTTCACGCCGCCAAGGTCGCCGATGTTCTCGCCGATGGTCAATGCGCCGTTGACGTGCGGGGCCTTGTCCGGCTCATCGGCGTACTTCTCGGCGAGCTGGCTCGGCACGAAACCGTTGTACTGCTCTATCAGTGCCTTGGTCCGCTGCTCGAAGTGCTCACGGTCCTCGTCGGTCCACCAGTTGTTGAGTTTGCCGTCGCCGTCGTACTGGCTGCCCTGGTCATCGAAGCCATGGCCGATTTCATGGCCGATGACGGCGCCGATACCGCCGTAGTTCGCCGCGTCATCGGCATCGGGATTGAAGAAAGGAGGCTGCAGAATCGCTGCCGGGAACACGATGACGTTCAGTGACGGCTCGTAATAGGCGTTGACCGTCTGCGGGTTCATCAGCCACTCATCACGGTCCACGGGCTTGCCGGCCTTGGACAGTTGGTATCCGTTCTCGTACAGGGAAGCGGCACGCATATTGTCCACGAGCCCTGCGTCATCGCGTACGTCAAGGGCGGTGTAGTCACGCCAATGGCTGGTGTACCCGATTTTCGCGGTGAACTTCGAGAGCTTCTCCAACGCCTTGCTCTTGGTCGCTTCGCTCAGCCAGTCGCTGGTGCTGATGGACACGCGGTAGGCGTCAATCAGATTCCCGACGAGCTGTTCCATGCGCTGTTTGGAGCTTTCGGGGAAGTGACGTTTGACGTATTCGCGCCCGACGTCCTCACCGCACACGCCGTTGACTAGCGAAACGCCGCGCTTCCACCGGTCGCGTTGCTGTTTTGCTCCGGACAGCACCTTGCCATAGAACGCGAAATTCGTCTCGTCGAACTCATGGCTGAGCATGCCCGCCCATCCGATGATGGTGTGGACGCGAGCCCAAAGCTTGAGGTCATCCAAGTCGCTTGCCGCCCAGAATGCGTCAAGCCCGGACAGGAAGCTTGGTTCATGTACGATCGTATGTTGCACAATCGCCTTGAAATCAAGCGGTTGCGCCTTGCCGGCCGCCGTTTCGCCGTATGCCGTCTGCCATGCGTCCACCCAATCGGACAGGCCGAAATGCTCCAGCGACCGGCTCAATGCCGCGTAGTCAGTGGGATTGTAGGTTTTCTGCGAATCCCTTGTGGCCACGTTGTCCCAATGGTGCGAAGCGATGGCGGTCTCCACTTCGAGGAAACGCTTCGCCTGTTCTTCGGATTCCAGCTCATCGCCGTACCCGGCCTGGCGCAGTTGCTTGGCAACCATCGCCACGTACTGTTCGCGGACCGGGGCGTAATGATCCTCGCGGTAGTACGCTTCATCCGGCAGGCCGATGCCCGCCTGTTCGATGTGCACGATGTTATGCTCGGGATCGCCCGGGTCGCCATATATCGCCATCGCGAACAGGTCGGGGCCGCCGGTCGGGTTCAACGAGCCGAGCACGCGGGTGAGCGCGGTCTTATCCGCGGCATGGTCGATGGCGTCAAGATCGGGGCGAATCGGCTCAATGCCAGCGGCGTCCACGGCATCAGTGTCGCAGAATGCGTGGTAGAGGGCGCGGGACTTCGTCGCGGGGCAATCGTCATCCTCAAGGATGTCGCGAATCTGGCTCTCGGCGTTCTCTGCGAGCTTGTCGAAGGAACCATAGCGGGAACGGTCATCGGGAAGACGATAGGTGTCGATCCAAGGCCCGTTCACGTAACGGAACAGGTCGTCGGCGGGCTTGATAACGGAGGAGAAAGAGGCCGGGTCAAGGCCGGAAACCAAAGCGTTGCTCATAGCTTCACCCTAGCCAGATTCGGTGACAATCCGGCATTGTTCCGCCGGCGGTACTGGGCGGGCGGTGCAGCCGGCACCCAGAGCGCGGGCACGGGCGCAAGAAACCAGACAATACTGCGCATGTCGTTGCCCCACAAGGCCATCGGGCGCGAATACAATACGAAATGTAGGCAAAATCCGGTGCCTGTAAGGAAAGGAGTAGTCATGACTGATCAGAATATGAATCAGAATCCTTATGGACCGTATGCCAACAACCCCAACCCGAACGCGGGTCAGAATCCTGAATCCGACGAGGGGAACCAGTATTCGTTCAACCCGTTCCGCCTGGTCGAGGAGATGCTGCCGCAGCGTGCGAAGAACACCATCCGCGGAGCCTATGGGCTGATTGGCGTCGTCGCCGTCATCCTCGGTGTCGCGTTGCTGGTGTGGCCGGGCAAGACTCTGGTCGTCGCAGCCGTCGCGCTGGGCGTATTCTTCGTTGTCGCCGGCGTGGTGCGTATCGTTAGCGCCATTGTCGAACTCGGTCTGCCTGCGGGCTGGCGTGTGCTTGATATCATCGTCGGCCTGCTGCTGACCATCGGCGGTGTCATCATGTTCAAGTACACGGCGTTGTCCGCGCAGACTCTGCTCATCGTCATCACTTTGACCGTCGGCATCTGCTGGATTGTCGAAGGCATTATGGCGCTGACTGAATCCTGGATGCTACCGAAGCAGGGATGGGCGATCTTCTATGCGATCATTTCGATTATCGCGGGCATCGCGATCCTGTTCTGGCCGGGGCCGTCGGCGTTGACGCTGATGATCTTCGGCGGCATCACGCTCATCGTGCTCGGTATCAGCGCGATCGTGCGTGCGTTCACCTTCGGCAAACCCAGCAAGCGCTGAACGTAGCTGAAGAACAGTCATCGAGACGAACGAGCCGCCTGCCGCGCCTGACAGGCGGCCCGTTGCGTTCCAGCCAGCGGTACGCCGGTGGGCGTCAGGACAACGGCTTGCTTTGTAAGCCGCACGAAGTAGGGTTGCAATTATGATCGAACTGAAAACACCTCAGGAAATCGAAGCAATGAAGCCTGCCGGACATTTTGTCGGCAGCATTCTCAAGGAACTGCGCGCCCAGACCGGCGTGGGAACCAATCTGCTTGACATCGACGATTACGTCCGTCGCCGCATTGAAAGCCGCAAGGGCGCGGAATCCTGCTACGTGGATTACGCACCGGACTTCGGCACTGGCCCGTTCAAGCATTACATCTGCATTTCCGTCAACGATGCCGTGCTGCACGGCGTTCCCTATGACTACGACCTGAAAGACGGCGATCTGGTCAGCCTCGACCTGGCGATCAGCGTCGACGGGTGGGTCGGCGACTCCGCCATCAGCTTCGTGGTCGGCAAGAACAAGGATCCCGAGGACTTGCGCCTGATCAAATGCACTGAGGATGCGCTCGCCGCTGGTATCGCGCAGGCACAGCCTGGCAACCGTCTCGGTGATATCTCCGCCGCCATCGGCGATGTCGCGCACGAGCAGGGCTACACCGTGAACCTCGAGTTCGGCGGTCACGGCGTCGGCCACGTGATGCACGGCGATCCACACGTCGCCAACGATGGCAAGGCGCACCACGGTTATAAGCTGCGCCCGGGCCTGGTCATCGCGATTGAACCGTGGTTCATGAAGACCACCGATGAAATCTACCAGGATCCGAAGGACGGCTGGACGCTGCGTTCCGCAGATGGTTCGCGCGGCGCGCACACCGAGCACACCATCGCCATCACCGAGAACGGCCCGGTCATTCTCACCGCTCGCGACGAGTGACACGAGGTTGCAGCGACGCGGCGCAAGATCGTCTGCGTTTGGCCTGTGCAAAACTGCGTAAGATCTGCGTAAGGTCGTGCAGGGTCTGTGCAAGGCCCGCGCAAAGCCGAAACGGTGTCAGCGCAACGCCAGGCTACGCTACGCATGTCTGTGCATCGCTGATTGACTGACAGGGGTGTGGACGTTCGCGACGTCCCGCCCCTGTGGTGTTTCATCGCTGCATGGTGTCCATCGCAATATCGCACTCCGCGGGATCTGCGGAATTCTCAGGGGTAATCCGGTTCATTCACCGCGCTCGCTGCACACCCAATCCGCAGAATCTGCAAAATTCTCAGGCTCAACGCAAGCCGTGAAATCAGCTAACTTTGCTGAAACCACGCGGCGATTGCGATGAGAAAGTGACCGTTGTGCAAGACATTGCCAGCATGGTCTTGGCACGGTCTGTTATGATGAACACACTCCAGCGCGCGCATATGTGACCGCCGTTGCGTTATCGGCGGCATTACGTTGTCGACGTTTGAGACGTTTGAGGCGTCCGAATATTCAAGACAGCCTGAACGACGCCGATCGGCGGGTGCGCACGTATCCAACAGAAAGGGGAGCTGATGGCGACAGCCGAGTTGAAGATCGATTCCGAACAGTACGATCTGCCGCTGGTCAAAGCGACCTCGGGTCCGGACGGCATCGTTGTGTCCAATTTGCGCAACGACGGATGGGTCACGCTAGACCCCGGTTTCCTGACGACCGCGCAATGTGAATCAAAAATCACATTCATCGACGGCAACAACTCGATTCTGCGCTACCGAGGCTACCCGATCGAGCAACTGTGCGAAAAGTCCGATTTCCTTGAAGTCGCATGGCTGCTGCGTCACGGCGAACTGCCCACCCGCCAGCAGTACGACAAGTTCTGCTCCGACATCAACCATCGCACTATGGTCGGCGAGGATTTCCGCACCTTCATGGGATCGTTCCCGCGCACCTCGCATCCGATGAGCGTGCTCGCCTCCGCCATCAACGCGCTCGCCGCGTTCTACCCTGACACCACGGATGTCAACGATTCCGATCAGCTTGACGAAGCTGCCGAAATCATCATGGCGAAGGCGCGCACCATCGTCAGCTACATCTTCCGTCGCCGTCGCGATGAGCCCATGCTCTATCCGGACGTCTCTCGTGGTTATGTCGATGATTTCCTGCGCATGTGCTTCGCCGTGCCATACGAGCCGTTCGAATCCGACCAGCTGTATGTGCACGCGCTCGGTCGTCTGCTCATCATCCATGCCGATCATGAGCAGAATTGCTCGACCTCCGTGGTGCGCATCGCGGGCAGTGCACATGCGAACCTGTATTCCGCGGTCGCCGCGGGTGTCAACGCGCTGTCCGGTCCGCTGCATGGCGGTGCGAACGAGGCAGTGCTGCGCCAGCTCAAAGCCATCCGCGATTCGGGCAAGACTGTCAAGGAATTCGTCGAATGGTCCAAGGACAACGGCAAGCGCATCGCCGGGCTGGGCCATCGCGTCTACAAGTCGTATGACCCGCGCGCGGCCATCGCGAAGTCGTATCTGACGAAAATCGTGGAGCATGAAGCGACATCGAAGCTTCCGAAGGACGAGCGCGCGCTGTTCGACGTGGCTACGGAACTTGAGCAGATCGCGTTGAATGACGAGTATTTCGTCTCGCGCCACCTGTACCCGAACGTCGACTTCTACACCGGGTTGATTTACCGCGCGATTGGTTTCGACCCCGCCATGTTCACGACGCTGTTCGCGCTCGGCCGCATCCCCGGCTGGATCGCGCAGTACCGGGAGATGCTCGACGACCCGATGACCAAGATCGGTCGGCCGCGCCAGGTGTATACGGGTGAAGCGAAGCGCGATTACGTTCCGATGGATCAGCGCTGACTTGTGTCGATGGCATCGACTTGTGTCGATGGCATCGACTTGGTTGGCTTCGTTGGTGGTGCTGGCTTGATAGCGCCGGTGCATTGGCTGACGGCGTTGGCTGATGACGTTGCTAGTGCCGAGGGTGCCGATGGTCTCAGAGATGGTGCCGATGGTGCGGATGGTGCGATAGCTGGCGGCGTTGCTGGTTCCGGTGCGTTGGCCGGCAACCTTGGCTGAGATGATGTTGCTGGTGCCGAGGATATCGATGCTGATGGTCTGAGTGAAGACGCCGAGGTTCTGATGATGCCGATGACACCCAAGCGCCGAGGAACCAGAATTTCTCGTCACTGGTATCTCGTCGGAATCTTCGGCCTACCGCAATCGTGACAGTAGCATAGCAACGCTGACGAGCGCAGTCTTCCGATGGCGGGGTTGTTCCCCATTGACCGTGCCGATGACGGGCGTTGCACAACCGGTATGTGCGACGCCCGTTGTTGTTCGGTTGTGTTTGGGTTCTGCTTCATTTGACCAATGTACGTTGTGATTGTCTGTGTCGTGATCACCTTCGGTTGTGATTACCTGTGCCATGATTGTCTGCGTCGTCGTACTTGTGTCGTGATCACCTGTGTCGTGATCACTCCTTGTCGTAATCACCCGCGGTTGTGATTGTCTGCGTCGTAATCGCCCGCTGTCGTAATCGCCCGCATCTGTGTT
>NZ_JBJEIH010000012.1:0-1448 GCF_051876855.1 Bifidobacterium sp. | reverse complement strand
GTTGTGATTGTCTGCGTCGTAATCGCCCGCTGTCGTAATCGCCCGCATCTGTGTTGTGCCGCTCTGCGTGCTCATCATCCGTACACTGATTGTGAGCCGCCACTCACAATCAGTGTGCGGGATGTTGCTCAGCGGTCGATTGTCGTCGCTCTTGTCGTTGGTTGTGAGTGGCGGCTCACAGCCAATGGTGTGGAATCTCGTCCGGCGGTCGATTGTTGTCGCCCTGATTGTTGGTTGTGAGTGGCGGCTCACAGCCCGGGGGTTGAGCAGTGCCTTTCAGTAGTCGCTTCTCTATTCGTGTTGTTGGTTGTGAACGACGACTCACAACCAGTCGTAATCTGTCGTGTCAGTGTGGGGAGGAACGTCATCAACGTGTTTGGTTGTGAGTGGCGGCTCACAACGTGGGTGCAGTGGATCCCAACCTATGGCTGTTCTGTTCGTTCGCGTTGCAGATTGTGAGTTGCGGCTCACAACCAATGGTGTGGAATCTCGTCCGGCGGTCGATTGTTGTCGCTCTTGTCGTTGGTTGTGAGTGGTGGCTCACAGCCAGGTGGTTGAGCAGTGCCTTTCGGTAGTCGCTTCTCTATTCGTGTTGTTGGTTGTGAGCGACGACTCACAACCAACAACAAAGAGAAGCTGTTCGCGGTCGTCATTGATTGTGTCGTGTTATCGATTGTGAGTGACGACTCACAACCAGGACAGAGGCGCGGTCAGCACCTCCCAATTGTGCGGTGCATGCCGGCTTGGTGTGAGCCATCGCTCACAATCAACATGGGGATGGGACCTTGATGGACTTAAATTCGTCAAGCTTGCAGTTGATCAAAGCCCCATCGGTCATTGTTTCGATTTATCAAGATCCCGATTATCCGAGACTTAGCCGTGCGAGTCAAACCCCGCCTTGGGTTCTGGCCGGTTCGGGCTCCAGCCGACCAGAACCCAGCTTGCACGGTTTTGCCCAATCTGAGTCTCGCCATGCCCGAGCCCGTTGGAATCAATAGCTCAGCATCAGAGACAATACGTCAATCCGCCGCTCATACTCCAAAAATGAGCGTGAACACCAAAGCGACAATCGCGAGTCCGCCTTGCTTCAGAATAATCCACGGGCTACTGGTGAAACTGCCATATGCGGCGACGGCGATGATGTACCCCAAGAGCCACGCGACCGCCGCCTGCGAGTGGTATGCGAACAGCGCAATCAGCAACAGTACGCCGATCAGCAGGTTGTACACGCCCTGGTTGCGGAACAGCGTTGTCACAGAATCGCGCGACAGTTCCTCGTGCGTCATGCTGAATACGCGCCCCGTCGAGGACGATGTAGTCGCGATGGTCTCCAAGTAGAAGATGTACATGAATTCAAGAGATACCAAGGTCACGAGGACCATGCTGACAATGTGCATGACACTACTTCTTTCTCATGTTTCTTATGATTGCGTGTGAGACGGGTCGTT
>NZ_JBJEIH010000011.1:4173-17473 GCF_051876855.1 Bifidobacterium sp. | reverse complement strand
CTGTACATTCAGCAGGGCGGGAAAGGCCAGGTTTCCTCAAATGTGCGCAATGCCCGGGTCATCTCGACTGCGGACGGTACGGCGACCGTCAACGCGACCAATGACCAGAGCAAACGCACCAACCAGTTTGCCATCCACGCCAGCTCATTCGGCGGTGCAAGCAACCACATGGTCACCCTCGCCGGATGGGATGATACTTACAGCAGGTTCAACTTCATGGTGCCATTGCTTGACGGCAACGGCAACACGCGTGAATACGACTCCACTGTCGCCGAAGTCGTGAAGGTGACCTACACGACCGACGTGGACAACACCGTGACCCAGGACTACATCGTGCCCAAGGAAGACGGCGCATGGCTGCTGAAAAACCAGTGGGGAACATACCCGGGCGACCAAGGATTCCACTGGTTGTCGTACATGGACACCACACTGGACGACGTCGTCAGGTACCGGACGGAAGACGCTGACGTGAGCACCGCAGCCGGCAACACCGTACACGAGTACGACACTATCGACCAGTACGATGGCGCCACCGCGCAATCCATCTCAACCAACTCCGAGCCCATGCCCGAAGCGAACATCTTCACCGCCAGCCACGCGCAGCACATCAAGGCGGTCGGGTTGTGGACCATGATGGACAACACCGAGGCTACCATCGACGTGTACGTGGACGGCGACGGCAAGATGCCGACCAGCGGCACCAAAGTCGTCGACGGGCAAGTCGCCGACCTCGCCTACACCGGCTACCACACCGTGAAACTCGACAAGGCGGTCGGGCTCGCCAAAGGCCAGCGGTATGCAGTCGTGGTGACGCTCAAACAAACCAGCGGCAAGGCTGCGAGCAACGGTACGCCCTACTACTATCTCGTGGAAGGCGGCAGCAAGGGAACTTACAACGTGACCTCCAACGCGGGCGAAAGCTACGTGTACTACTACGGGTCGTGGGTCGATTCCACTGAGCTGCGCACCTACCTGGCATCCAATTACACGAGCGGCAACGTGCTTGTCAAAGCGATCGGCACGAGGGACATCGACGTCGAATCCGTGGATTTGGGCGGACGGGGCGCGTGGTCGCACCTGAGCATGCAGCTCGGCAGCACGTTCCCGGTTGATGCTGCGATCACGCCGACGAACGCGACTGACAAGACACTCACATGGCGGTCAAGCGACTCGACCGTGGCATCCGTGGACAGCCAAGGGCGTGTGACCGCACTGCATGCCGGGAACACGACCATCACCGCGCGGGCGGCGAGCGGGGCCGAAGGGCGTCTGGATATCACCGTCGTGTATATTCCCGTGCAGAAGGTGGCGATCGGGCGGAACGATTCGGGTGGATCTGGCGGTTCCGGGGCTGGTGGTTCCGGTGGTACTGCAGATGCTTTCGGTTCCGCAGTGGCCGACTCGCTGAGCCTTGGCGACTCCGTAGTGTTGCAGGCCACAGTGACCCCAGCGGATGCCACGTATTTCAATGGCATCGTGTGGGGGAGTACCGACCCCAAGGTAGTGCGGGTCGACCAGAACGGCGTCGTCACCGCCGTCGGCCGCGGCAGCGCGGCCGTTACCGCGATTGCCGGGCACGTCGGTGCGCTGTACCGGGTGACTGTGAAGTAAGCGCAGACGGCGTGGCAGGGCAGGGGGACGGTGTGGCGGCAGAGGTGGAGAAGCGGACTGGATTGTTTTTCGGTTCTTGTTTTCGGTCTGGTGCGTGTATTCAGTCGGGTTGCCGGGTTGCAGACTGGTGGCTTGTTGACCGGGCGCGTGTGGATTGTTGGTATTCCGCGGTTTTACGGCGGAGATGTGGTTGGCGGATTGTTGCTGGGCGGCGCGTGCGCGGACTGGTTCCGATTTCGTCCCGTGTTCTCCGATTCGGTGTCGGGGTGTCCCGCTGCCCGTCGGAATTCCCGCCTGCTGCGTCGATCCCCTGAGGCCAGTCAATAACGCCGTTCTGATTGAACGAGAAGATTACCTGAACAGTCGATGGCGCACGACACAAGTCAATATGAACCAGACCGGCCCGATGCGGGCATGGAAGAAGTGGTCTTCCCACAAGGACCCGTCATCGCGCTGATGCGTGCGGGCTGAATGACGTCTCGCTCTTGAACTCCCGCACCGCCGCAACCCTGTTTCCACAATGTATCCGAGATGCGCGGGATCGTAACACAATCCGTCAACCGCGTTAACCGGCTGGCCCGTATGGTTGGAGTCACGAGTTTTCTTCGTTTTCCTTGATACCAAAACGCAGGCGGCGAGGCCTCAGCTTCGTCGGGACGAATCCGCAAACGATGCATCGCCCCGAATACCCCTGCTTGGGAAGTTCGCAAGGCGTGCAAGGAAAGTGGGAACCATGAATCAATCTACGAATCAAGTCGAAGAGCCGGTGGACCTTCTGATCTGTCACGTGACGATCTGCACTATGGATGCGTCGCGCCGGGTCATTCGCAACGGTTTTGTTGCCGTGGACAATGGCATGATTGTCCAAATCGCAGAAGGCGCCGCTCCTGCAGACATTCAAGCGAGGCAAACCATTGATGCCGCCGGCCAGGTGCTGCTTCCCGGCTTTATCGACACGCACACGCATATTTTCCAGTCGTTCCTCAAAGGGCTGGGTGCCGACCATCGGCTGATTGAATGGCTGAATCGCTCCGCACTGCCGTATGGGGCGCTGATGACACCGTATCAGCATCGTCTTGCGGCGCAGCTGACCTGCATGGAGGCGCTGAAAAGCGGGTGCACCACCTTGTGCGAATTCTTCTACACCGATCAGGATCCACAGCTGGCCGACGGTTGCATTGCGGGAATGGAAGACACCGGTATCAGAAGCGTGTTCATCCGCACATTCCAGGACACCGGCGAAGATTACGGGATGCCTGCGTGCATGGTCGAATCCGCTGAGCAAGCCATGGACGAAGTTTCCCGGCTGCGCAAGGATTACGCGGACCGCGGTGATATGCTCTCCATCTGGACCGGCCCGGATGTCACCTGGTCCACGACGCGCGAGGGGTATCGCACGATGCTGGATTATTGCCTGTCGGAAAACGTGCGTTACGCCATGCATATTGATGAGACCGAGGTTGACAATGCCATGTGCCGTGAACGCTACGGGCAGGACATTGTCCCGATGCTTGATGACATGGGATTCCTCACGGATAAGATGCTCGGGGTGCATTGCGTGAATCTCACGGATGATGAGATTCGGCGCTTCGCCGACCATGGCGTGTCGGTCAGCTATAATCCGGTGTCCAACATGTATCTCGGGTCCGGGGCTGCACCAATCCGTGAATGCCTTGACGCTGGCGTGAACGTGTCGGTCGGCACTGACGGAGCAGCGAGCAACAATACGACCAATTATCTGGAAAGCCTCAAATTCGCGGCGCTCATCCAGAAGGGTTTCAGCCGGGATGCTGCGAGGATTACGGCCGAACAGACCGTCGCCATGGCGACCAATGGCGGGGCAAAGGCCATCGGTATGGAGGACCGGCTCGGCAGCATCGAAGTCGGCAAGCGTGCGGACCTGGTGCTGTTCGAACCCCGACATCTCACGTCCATCCCGATGCACGACCCATATGCGACCCTCGTCTATTCTGCGACCCCGGAAAATATTGCCGCGACCATCGTCAACGGCAACGTGGTATACCGCAACGGAAACTTCGCGTGCGGTATCGACGAGCGTGACCTGGCGTCGTCAATCGAAACTGAGCTGGACAAATTGCGTCGACAGATTGCAGGCAACTGACCGGGTCAACTGCACATAGAAATTAGTAATTCTACCAAATATCTACCAAATATCACACCTTCCATCATCGTTCAGGAGCATCATCATGACTCAACAACACAGCCAGCATCTCATTGCTGGGGTAAACGACAAGATTCCGGTAGGAAAATCACTGGTCCTCGGTCTCCAGCACGTACTGTCAATGGACCTTTACATCATGCCTCTGATTCTCGGCGGCGCCATCGGATTGAAAGGTGGTGACCTTTCGTTCCTTCTGCAAATGAGTTTCTTCGCATGCGGTATCGCGACTCTGCTGCAAAGCGGCCTGTTCATGAAATACCCGATAGTCCAAGGCCCCTCGTACGTGCCGCTCGCCGCGCTATGCGCAATCGGCGCCACCATGGGCATACCCACCATGATCGGCAGCCTGTTGCCCGGAGCAATCGTCATCATGCTGCTCGGATTGACGAAGGCATTCTCGAAATTCATCCGCAAGGCGATTCCGCCATTCATCGGCGGCATCATCATCCTTATCGTCGGACTGACCCTCGTGCCGACCGCGGTGACGGGAGTGTTCAGCACAAGTGGGAACTTCACGGTGAATGCGGTCAGCGGATGCGTAACGTTCGTTGTGCTGCTCGCGTGCATGATCGCCCAGTACCGCATGCGCAACAGCCGGGTACTGCACATGTTTTCCGTCATCATCGCATTGGTGTCCGGCACGCTGGTGGCGTGGATTATGGGAGGAACGGATTTCAGCGCGGTCGGACAGGCCTCATGGCTTTCCCTTCCGCAGGTTTTCCACTTCGGTGCCCCGCAGTTCAATCTCCAGGCTTGCCTGCTGATGACGGTCGTGTACCTGTTCGTGCTGCTCGATACAACGGGAACATGGTTCACCGTGCAGGCGATTACCGGTGAGCGAATGGAAGATGAGCGCATAGACCGGGGAACCATTGGCGAAGGACTCGGATGCCTGGTCGGGGCGTTGTTCGGCGGGACCCCGATGACCGGTTACTCCTCAAACGCCGGGCTGATCGCCATCACCAAGGTGGCGTCCCGTCGGGTCGTCATCGCGGGCGGCGGCATCTTCGTGTTCCTTGGATTCTGCCCGAAACTCATGGCCGTCATCACCTCGCTGCCGACCCCGGTAATCAACGGTGTATTCGCCATGGTATGCATGACCCTGATCTCCAACGGCGTGAAAATGGTCAAAGACACCGTGATGGATGACCGGGCGACGATGATACTCGGCGTTTCGGTGATGAGCGGCGTGAGCACCATGATCCTGCCGGATTCGGTGATTCAGATGGCACCGCAGTTCATCCAGTATTTCCTGTCGTCCGGCATCGCGGTCGGAGGAACGGTCGCGATTGTCTTGCAGCTGCTGCTCCCGAAGACACGGGGGAGTGAGACTGCGCAGGTGCAGGAAACTGATGTTGCGGGCGATAGTGAAGCTGGTAGTGCGGTCGGCGGCGCTGGACTGAAGTCCGGGGCCAGGGTCGGTGATGATGATAGAACCGATGTTGGCGCTGGTGCTTGTGCTGGTGCTGTTGGTGCTGCTCGTGTTGCCGATACTGATGCCGTCGGTGCTGTTGGTGCTGTTGGTGCTGCGGCGGTCTGATTCTGTCCGTGTCATCAGCACTGTCCAAAGCGCAGATGCCGGTGGTACCGGGGCTGTTTCCGGTGCTGCTCGGATCTCCGGCAGTCGCTTGCGCTCGAAAATCCGCCATCCAAACTGGTTACGCTGAGCCCGTTCTCAGCGTAACCAGTTTGGATAGCGGTCTATCCGTCTTTGGCCGATCCGCATCATCCCTTCTCGAGATAGTCAAGGCCTTCAATTTGTTGCAGTGCGATGTATTCCTCGAATGACAGGGCGCCCATGGCTTGTTTTCTGCGAAGGGTTGCTGCGGAGCCATATTGCCGTTCGATGTTCCGGCGGCGCTCGCTGATTTCCTTGTCTGTCAGCATGATCGGATTGGCGATTCGATGCGGCTCAGCCAGTGCTGTTGGTGAATCCATGGGTTCCTCCCTTCGTGGTTCTCGTGACCTTCACGGTGTTCGCGGTGCTGTTAGACCAAGCGTATGTGATGGTGGTGTCAAATGATAGTGCGTCGGATGCCAGAGTTGCAGTGGTGGTGGCGGCTTGATGCTTGGCGGTTGAGTGAGGACTGATTTCGATGTCGCCATGTTATTTCGGGTTTGGTCCGTGGGCTCGGGCTGTTGCGTGGCAGATGTGCCGGTGGTTGGTATCTGGGGTGCTGGTGGGTAGTTGGGATTCCATGGGTTTTCGGTGTGGTGGGTGGTGATGGATGCGTGTTGGTCGGCGCTCGTGTGGACTGGATCGGTTTTCGGCTCCCGTTCTCCGGTTTGGTCCGTGGTTTGGGTGGCTGGGCGGATGGCCTGGCGGTGGTTGATTGTCTCTGCGCGTGTGGGTTGTTGGAATTTAGCGGTTTTGTGGTATCGCAGGGATTGATGGTCGGGTGTCGGCCGGTGCCGGTGTGGACTGGTTCCGATTTCGGTGTGTGTTCTCCGATCCGGTCTACGGGTACGGGTGGTTGTGTGGTTGGCGGGCTGGTGGTTGGTACTGGTCTTGCTGGCAGGTCGTTGGAGTTCTGTGGTTTTGCGGTGTGGCAGGTGGTGATGGATGTGTGTTGGCCGGTGCCGGTGTGGACTGGATTGGTTTTATGCTCCTGTTCTCTGGTTCGGTCCGTGGTTTGGGTGGTTTGGGCAGATGGCCTGGCGGTGGTTGATTGTTGTGCTGTGAGCCGACCGTTGGGATTCCGCTGATCTCCGGTGTGGTGGGTGGCTGGTGTCTGCGTGTTGGTCGGTGCCGGTGTGGACTGGATTGGTTTTCGACGTTCGTTCTCCGGTTTGGTCCGTGGTTTGGGTGTTTCATGCGGGTGACCGGGCGATGGTTGATTGTCGTAGTGTGCGTGATTCATTGGAATCAAGCGGTTTTGTGGTGTTGCCGTAGCGGATGGACTAGTGCCGGCCAGTGCTCGCGTGGACTGGTTCCGATTCCATCCTGTGATCTCCGATTTGGTCTCGGTACGCGACTCGCCCTGTCGCCTCATCGCCTTGTCATCATGTCATTACGCCATTACTTCATTACGTCATCGTGCCATCACGTCATCACATCATCACCTCGACTCCGCATCTCGTCGCATCACTGACCGGTCAGCCCGCCAACCGGTCAGCCCGCCAACCGGTCGGCCCGCCAACCAGGCGCTCGCCGGTCTCATTCCGCTCTCCGTCCCCGGCCCCCTATTCACCCCATCAATCCACCCCCAATCCTAAAAATAACCTGAAAATCCTCTACCGTTTTCGTAAATGCAAGACGTGCGCTTTCAATGCGCAACCCCATGCCATTCCCGCATGATATCAAGGAAAATAACTGATGAACACGCCCCCAAACCTCCACATCCTTGCAATCCGGAAACGCTATGCTCGATAGTGAAAACAACAACGCGGATGATCGGAATCGCCGCACGCCGGAACGCCGGAGCGCCGCAACGTCAGCACGCCGGAACGCCGGCGCATCAGACAATCCGACGGCGAGACTAGAACCGAACAATCCGTAGGCCCCCACGAGGGGTGGTATGGAAGGAGCAGGTGACATGTGCACTGGTGTTCGTTTTGCAGATGAAGACGGGAACATGTATTTCGGCCGCAATCTCGACTGGTCGTTCTCGTACGGCGAGAAGATTGTGGTGACGCCGCGCGGCTACCAGGCGCCGGTCGCGTACAATGCGACGGTCGCCAACCCGAAGCCGGTCATGGGCGTCGGCATCATCGTCGAGGGCATGCCGATGTACTTCGACTGCGCAAACGACGAGGGTTTGGCGGTCGCCGGCCTGAACTTCCCGGGATACGCCCAGTATGCGGACGCTCCGGTGGACGGCACGGTCAACGTCGCCGCCTACGAGCTGCCGTTCTGGATCGCCCGCAGCTTCTCCACCGTTGACGAGGTCGAGGAAGCCCTGAAGAACGTGACCGTCGTGGGCAAGCAGGTCAACGAGCAGTATCCGGTTTCGTTCCTGCACTGGATCGTCGGCGACGGCAAGCGCAGCATCGTGATCGAGGCCATGGCCGATGGCATCCATGTGCATCATGATGGCGTCGACGTGCTCGCCAACCAGCCGACCTTCGACTGGCACACCGAGAACCTGCGCAACTACCTGAGCATGGATCCGCGCGTCCCCGAGCCGGTCAAGTGGGGCACTCAGGAACTCAGCGCGTGGGGCTCCGGCTCCGGCATGCGCGGCATTCCGGGCGACTACAGCTCGCCGTCGCGTTTCGTGCGCGCCGCCTACACGAACGCCCACTACCCGGCACAGAAGACCGAGGAGTCGAACGTTTCCCGCCTGTTCCACACGCTGGATTCCGCGGCGATGGTGGACGGCTGCGCGCTCATGAGCAACGGCCAGTATGAGAAGACGATCTACACGAGCGGCTTCTCCGCCAAGACCAACACCTACTACAAGAACACGTACGAGGATCCGGCCATCAAGAGCTACCGCATGGCCGACTTCGACCTTGAGGGTGCGCAGCTGCAGACCGCCGAGTGAGTTGGGTGGCTGGCAGGTGGCTGCTTGACTGAACAGCTGGAATGGCTGGTGCGGGGCGCTGAGTGCACGCGGGATGACCCGTGGGTTGCCTAGCGCCCCCGCATTGTTCTGTGCTGCTGGTTCGTGGATTGTGACAAGTACATCGTCGACAGACAATGCTGTTGCTGTAGAAAAATGAGGGGATGTACGATGGATGGTCGAGAACAGCGACAGACTGAAGAATTATTTGCATGCAGCGGCATAATAGGGGCGGTGACTTTGCTGCGAAATATGCGGTGGTGTGATTTTGTTCTGCTGCGGTGCCTCTCGTAAGCGTTTTCGACTGTCTATCTGTGCTATCCGTAGTACCTGCCGGAGATCAACTCACCTACGAGGGTTCGCCGATGCCCGATATCGAAGATAGAACTGTTGGTATTCCGTGGTATGTACTTGCGAATCAGGCATCGGCGAACCCTCGTAATGAAGATACGTTCTAGCAGGTACTACGGATATGCGAGATATCAGCTCTCCCATACCATAATTCCATCAATACACGAGATACTTGTCACCAGACTTTGTCGGTAATCAGATGGACGGGCGGCGTCGCACGACTTCTGACCACATCTTCAATTCCGGCTCGCGCGTGGCGGACAGGATTCACTAGGGTTGCTGTCATGGCAGATAATCCTATGTATCAGCACGACATCATCCAAAACCATGCGGCGGCACTGCGAGCGTGTGACGAGGCCCGCAACCGAACCTCGATGACTCTGGTGTTTACGCTGTCGACAGCCTTGGCGCTGCTTGGCATCGAGCCGCCTCGCGAACGAACGCGCTTACAAGACGATGTGGTGTATGCAGCAGTTCACCACGAGAGTGATCGCTGGCGAGTGAAAGGCGTGCGCTTCGTCACTTGGCAGGGTAGTTTCGAGACCGTAGTTTTGCAGCGTGGCAGGTTTCGCTGCGTTCATGCGGTGTATGTGTGGGCGATGTATGCTGCTAGGTTGTCGCTGCAGGAGCTGGTTGTGCTCGGCGATTCGATGATGCGGCGTAATTCGCGTGGCATACGGATAGAAGATTTTATTCGGTTGTTGCGGGAACTGCGTGAGGAGGCGCAAGAGCGGAGTTTGCGGCTTCCTCGAGGGTTCCGGTCTATGAGCAGGGCGGTGCGGTTGATGCGGGAGGACACTGATTCTTCGCAGGAGACCCGGCTGCGTTTGTTGTTGATGCGCTATGGCTTGGGCTGTCCCCGTATCAATGTGCCGATTTGCATTCCTGATTCGGGCCGGTTGTTCTATTTGGATATGGCATATCCCGAGAAGAAGCTGGCGATTGAGTATGATGGTACGCATCATCGCGACCAGTGGCTCGCAGACTGTGATCGATTGAAGTTCATTGATGAACAGGGCTGGCAGCATATTCAAGTGACTGCATATGATTTGTCAAGTAAGGAACAGATGGAGCGACTCGTTTCATTGGTGGCTAAAAAGTTGGGGATGGATGCGTTATCGAGTCCGCTGACGTTGGAGCAGGTGGCGGATGGCCGTCGGGTCTGGAACCGCTGAGGCAGAGGTGCACGTTATTGGTTCGGGAAGGGAAGAGCTGGATATGGGGGAAACAGTTTCGGCCGCGTTCATCTTGTCTGATTGGTGGGAATAATACTGGTTTCACAGGGCGATAGGCGCGAAACTAGCTCGTTCGGAGTAGTTGCTAACGATATGCGTGAGTGGTGGTCTGATGCCGGAAGGCAGAGATGGGAGAATCCGATGAACACCTCACTCGCATCGGCTATCTGCGTTATCCGTAGTATGTGCCGGATGCCATCTTGCCTACGAGGGTTCGTGGATGCCTGGTGCCGAAGATAGAACCATTGACTTTGCATGGCTTGTGCTTGCGGTTAGGGCAATAATGAAACCCTCGTAATGGAGAAACGTCCCGGCACATACTACGGATAGACTAGATACATGCCTTCAGGTACCACAGGGAAGCGAGATGTGCCGGCATAGGCTGCATTCGATTACAGTGATGTCGCTGTGCTCATACCTCATCAATGTCAATCGCCAACTCACAGAGCACGATTCTCCTGACCAACTGTGAACATCGCGCACCCGATCGGAGCGATGAACACCATAGGAATCACATACCGCATGCCTTCGTACGAAACACTCGACCCGGAAATCCACAGGAAAGGCACTGTGGCGAGCATCGGTATCAGCCAAGCAGCCTGATTCCAAGACATCGTACGCGTACGCAGCCTACGTACGGCAAGATAGCACTGCATGAAGGGCAGCCAAGTCGCCCAGAATGCGCGGCAGAACCACGGCTGGAGGAAGAACTGCTCGTTCAGCCATGCGAAGCCCTGATCCAACCCTGAGTAGAACAATGCGTGACTTGACACGGGTAGCCCAGAGTCAGAAGCGTTCGGCGCCAAGGACGCTCTCGTGTACACGTATGCCGGGCGCATGCCGGAGTATATCGATTCGTATGCCGCTTGGTTCGGCATGGCGACCCAGCCTTGTTCCAACAAGAAATATGCGCGCAAATATGTTGTCGGGTACTTCACCCCGTTACGCAGCCACACACGCAAGAACGGCTTCAACAACTGTTCACGCTGGGACGTCCAATGCGTGCCTTTGATGGGATCGACAGCCGGCCAGAAGAACTTGTTGGCGGCATCGGGCTCGAGAATCCCTTCGAACACGTCACGATCCGCCTGAGACAGCTCGCCACCATGCTCTTTCAACAACAGTGCCGACTGCTGCAACGGAACAGCAATCATCTCCTGCTTGCCGCCAGCCACAATATGGCACAAGGGGAACAAGATGCCGGGCAATACCAGAAACATGACGATGGCGCTCGCCAATACTGTTCCTGCCAGTCGGAGCTGTGCCTTTCGGCCTGCCACGACCAGCATCATGAGGATCCCCGCGATGATTACAGTGTAGATGCCGGTTTTCTTGGTGAGCGATACCAGCAGTGCCAGTGTGCTGATGAGGATCCAGGCTTTCGGGGTCGTGAGGCTCGCACCGCGTGTGCGTGCCGCTTCCAGGCATTGTACGGAGAACAGAAGGAAGCAGGGGAGAAACACCGCGTCCTTGACCATTGCCATGGCATATATTGGCACGAACGGGAATAGACAGAAGAACCCGTATGTGAGGAGGCATGCCCGTCTGCTGGCTCCTGAACGGGCAAGATAGCGGACCACGTATACCAGCACGGCTATGGATGTGGCGGTGATTGCCGTTGTGTAGAGAGCGACGCCGAAGGCCGGGGAACCCACACAATCGCCAAGTTGGTAGAACAGTCCGAAAATCAGGGTGTCGAACACCGGGTGTTGATCGGACCATGCGCCACTGGTAATGGCGTTTGGCTTCCCCTCCCATTGCAGCACCTGCTGCACGGTGTCATACCAGATTGCGCCGGGGAAGGCCAACACGTAGTAGGGGAGCCAGCATACTGCCATGATGGCCGCGGCCTTGAAAGCGGATTTCCATCCGCCGGTGAAATCGGGGGGAATCCTTTGCAACAGATGGATTGCGGATTGGTGGGGGCTTGCGCTCTCTGCATCCTTGACGTTCCCGGTATCTTCCGGATGTGCTGACGCAAGTTTCGCTTGTATGGGTGTTGTCTGTTCGGATTTGCCTTCCAGCCATGCGATGAACCGTTCAAACAGCAGTGTCAAAATGAAGAAGAATGCCGCAAAGACGAGGATATGCGGCAGTCGTCTGGCACGTCCTGCCTCTCCCTCATTGAGGTATGCGCAATACTCGGCAAGCGTCGCCAAGATGATGCTGCAACAGACCAACCCCAGTCGTGGTATCCGATGATGCTCTCGCACAGGGGTTTGTTCTGAAGATGCTGATGACGCTGAAGACGCCGTTATTCCCTCCATCATGGCTAACAGCCTAGCAAGAACGGGATACTGAACAACCGACAAAGGAAAAGAACCGCGAGAGCAGATTGTTCTCACGGTTCTTTTCTACTATGCCCTGTGTTGCAGGCGTTTCCAATCAGATGATTGGCCGCGCGGCACCTGTGGGGTGTCGGTTACCGGCGTACATATTCGCAATCCGGACGCGTGGGGGCATGGCTTCAATCACTTGGTCATTGCCCAGATAGATGGCAACGTGACCAGGATAGAAGATCAGGTCTCCGCGCTGTCGCTGACTGACCGGAATATGCAGGAAGCGGGAATCGTTGCTCATGTTGTTCGCGTCATGACTATGCCACGGGTCATACCAATGTGCGGTCGGATTGTAATCGTGCAGGTCCATGCCGGTCGCATAGAGTGACTGCATGACGAGTCCCGCGCAGTCCACGCCATTGCCTGGCTGCATGGCGTAATCCCAAACATATCGGGTTCCGAGATAGTCATATGCCCTGCTGATGAACGCATTCACCACTTGGTCGCGGTTGGCGTTGATGCTGATTCTTGACGGGGATGCGTACCCGAATGCCCCTCCAGGAACACTGACATTGCACGAGCTCATCTGGAAGAACCCACCGGGATTCTGATAGCCGATTTTCCCGCAGCCGGCAATGGAACCGTGTTGGAATCTCTGGGAAGGCCCTGTCTGATCTTCGACCGGGAAGCCGTATTGGCCCTGCTCATAGCGGGCAGCGGCATACTTGCTCAGAGTCGTGCCGACTACCGGGTGTGCTCCTGTGGTGTTGGACCAGAAGACGACGCCGTGTTGGAAGGTCTGGGATGCGCCGCCTTTGACGGTGAGTTCGTCGCCGGTTGGCCAGCCGAGCCAGCCGTTCTCCCAGCCGTGGGCGCTCCAGTATTGTTGGATGGCGCCTCTGGTGAAGCGGGCGCCGGTGCTTGGCGACCAGTGGATCTGACCGTTCTGGAATGCCTGGGATGTGCCGCCCCTGAGTTTCATCCCGTCGTTGACCGGGAAGCCGAGGAGACCCTGCTCGTATTTCAGGGCCGTGTATTCCCTGAGGATGTTGTCGCGTACCGGGTGTGCGCCGGTGGTGGGCGACCAGAAGACGACGCCGTGTTGGAAGGTCTGGGATGCGCCGCCTTTGACGGTGA
>NZ_JBJEIH010000011.1:0-4073 GCF_051876855.1 Bifidobacterium sp. | reverse complement strand
ATGCCTGGGATGTGCCGCCCCTGAGTTTCATCCCGTCGTTGACCGGGAAGCCGAGATCCTGTAGATGCTTCTGATAGCAAGCGTCAATATTGGAGCGGACGGCGTGAACACCAGTGCTGCTGGACCAATACACCGTGCCATTCTGATAAGTGCGTTCAGCGCCGCTCTCGGTTGCGGTGATCGGCGTGACTTCTGCAGTGGGTGATCCCAGCCATGTGTGCGTGGCGGCAAAAGCATCGATCGCGCCGTTGGACGGATCGGTGTGCTGGCCGGAATCGGTGCCAGGATTATCGGGCGTACCAGGGTTATCCGGATTATCTGTAGTATCCGTATTATTGCTATTGTCTGTCGTCTGCTGTTGTGCAGGTGCCGTAGCATCGTCGGCATATGTGGGCGATGCCGGAACGATGGCCAATGCTAAGCACATTGTTGCCGCGCATGCCGCTGCGATTGCTCTGCCCCGTGCGAATGGCTGATGATTGATCATCAGACGCTCTTCTTTCTTCATGTCTCTCCTAGTGCTGTCTACTCTTTGCTGGTGATGTACAGATCGAGTCCGCTTCTTGTGTTGTAAGTCCACTGGGCGGAATAGCCGTCCCAACTGATGGACACCATGCTGGGGTTATCCTGCTTCTTGAGCATTTCGGCGGTGTAGTTCGCAGGGATGTTCAAGTGGCTGGCGACGCATTTGAGAGTGGAGAAATCCGAAGCATTCCCGGAGAAGACCGTTAGTGATTTGCCGCCGTCTTCGAGCACAAGAGCCTCGGTTGTGGTGGCTGTTTCGTCGAATGCCACGCCTTTATTGCAGGCCTGATACGCATCACTGAGCGACTTCGCCATCTTGGTAGAGGTAGGAGTGCCTGAAGATCGCGGTGCTGTAGCCGACGGTTGGGTGCTTCCCGGAGTCGATTGAGCAGTGCGATTGTCTGTTCTGGAATAATGTACGAATGCCAAGCCGGCAATGATGCAGACAACGATGAGAATGGCGCCCGCAGCCAAACCCAATGTTTTCCGATGGTTCCCCATATGTTCCCTCTTCCCCATGCCATTGCTGACAAACGGTGAGTCTCTTACATTGCGTCATCCTACTCTCTGGTGTTGCCATTCGAGCAGCAACGCGATCCAAGGATTTCATCTGTCCTCATGACGGAATCGAAAAGAACGGGATATCCCAGTGGCGATACGTCAGATTCGCGAATAACATATATACATATGTGTGCCCTGATTCGGAGCTAAAAGTCTTCGCATACGGAGTCACCGGTGAGGGACGGAAGAAAGGAACACTTCGGATGGCTTGGAAGAAGATGCGGTCAGTCGTGGCGACAGCCGCTGCGGTCATGATTTGCGCGGGGGTACTTGCTTCGTGGGGAACGTCAGGTTCGGCGGCGGATAAGACGATTGATACGGTACTTTCCGCGTCGGCTTCGTCGAACGGGATTGATAGTACATCGGTGGTTACTGCCACGGATGATACATCAGGCACGACCGGTACTGATACCATGCCGAGCAATCCCTCCCAAGAGCTTCCGGACTCGGTGGATTCGTCGATTCCGAACAATGCGACCGTGGTTTCCTCTGATCTTGCCGTCACCAAGGACGGTACGGTGAAGAATCTCGAGACCGGCGAAACCGTGACCGATCCAGAGATTGTGGGTACTGAAGACACGCCTCCGGATCCATTGGCCAAGACCAACGGGCAACGATTCATCCCGGTGTCGGTGAAGACCGTGCGCAACGCAATCGAGGAGCGAACGGGGACTGAGAAGTCGGCATTGAAGTCGAAGGCACTGGCATCTGCAGGCGCGAGTATGATGCCAGCTGTACTGAAGTCCAGTACAGGAACGTCAGTACAGCAGACGGCGTTGCAGAATAACAATTACGGGGCGCACTGGGGTACTTACGATGGAACGCAAGCATTCTTTGAATATGATTCGAAAAATGAGCGTAGTGTTCTCTTCGCGAAAGACGCAAAGGGTGTAATTGACGTTTCGGAGAACAACGGCACCATCGATTGGTCGAAAGTAAAAGCTAGCGGAGTACAGGGGGCAATAATCCGCTTGGGCTTTGGCTGGGGAAATCGTTTTGACTATCAAGCGCTACGGAACATCAGCGAATGCAAGCGGCTCGGTATTCCTTTTGGCATCTATTGGTATTCGTATGCATACGAGGCATCCCAAGCAGCGAAAGAAGCAGGCAGCTTGGTTTCCCAGTTGCGGCAAGCCGGTGTCAGCCCCTCTGATCTCTCGTATCCGGTCTTCTATGATTTGGAAAAGTGGACTTGGACTGGGCATACCCCGCCAACCAGCGCTTCGGTGTATCAAAGCATTGTCAGCGCGTGGTGGCAACGAATGCAAGCTGCTGGATACTCAAATCTCAGCGTCTACTCATATGCCAGCTATCTCAATGGGCCGCTGAATACGAGTGATATCCATTCCAAGACTCACTGGGCTGCTAGCTATGGCGCGCGCGTGGGATTCACATTTGGCGCCGGCCTCCGCGGTTGGCAGTACTGGAGCTCTGGCTCGATCCCGGGTATTGCTGGCAACGTGGACCTCAACGCCTTCGGCAATGTCTATGATGTTCGCACACTTCCCACGGTCACTATTCCCAATGGCACGTATTACATCAATGCGATGATGAAGGATTCGTCCGGCATTGATATTCCGGGTGCATCCACCAGTAACGGAGCCAGAACCCAGCTGTATCAGGCCAACGGTTCATCGGCACAGAAGTTCGTGTTCACCAAGCAGAGCGATGGCAGCTATGTGATTACCAATGCACTCAGCGGCAAGGCACTGGACGTTGCAAGCGGTCTGGCCGGTGATGGCGCGGTGGTCCAGCAGTACACGCCGAATGGAACCAAGGCACAACGCTGGTACATCAGGGATACCGGATCAGGGTATTGCATCCAGTCGGCATTGGGCAACTGGGTACTTGATATTGCAAGCGGGTCATCGGCTAACGGAACCAGCATCAGCCTGTATACCCCGAATGCGAGTAAAGCTCAGAAATTTACTGTCTCTTCAGCGACTGCTGCGATTCCAACCAATGTCAGTCTCAAGATCTCTTCCGTTGAGAATGCGTCATTGGCTATGGATGTGCCTGGCGCTTCCACTCAGGACGGGGCGAGGATTCAGATCTATCAAGCGAATGGCTCGAACGCGCAGACATTCAGCGCGCAGCAAGTGGGAAACGGGGTGTACAGCCTTACGAACACCGCTTCTGGCAAAGTTCTGGATGTCGCCGGGGCTTCCACTGCCAATGGAGGTGTAGTGCAACAGTATGCGTCAAATGGCACTGCTGCACAGCACTGGTCTCTGCTCGACTATGGCAATGGCAAGATTTCATTGACCAGCAATGTTTCTGGTAAGGCCGTCGATATTCCGTCCGGTAACGCTTCTTCGTCGGTCAAGCTGCAGATTTATTCCGCGAATGGCACGAAGGCCCAGCAGTGGACGGTGACGAGAGTCAAGAGCGAGCGTGACAAGCTTAACGATCTCGCCGCGAAAAACAAGGGCGTACTCGCTGACGGTACGATGACCATGATTTCTGCGCTTTCGGCTTCTAAAGCCCTTGATGTGTCCGGCGCGTCCCGCTCCAATTGCGCGAACGTGCAACTGTATCAATCCAATGGTACGGGTGCGCAGCGTTGGATTGTTTCGCATGACCGCCAAGGGTACGTTACGCTTCGCAATGCCGCCTCGGGTAAGGTGCTCGATATTGCCGGCGCTTCCACGGCGAACGGTACTAACGTGCAGCAATATGATTCGAATGGCACGTGGGCACAGAAGTGGATCGCTGTTTCGAATGGCGATGGCACGGTGACCTTGCATTCGGCTTTGAAGTACGGTCTCGTGCTCGATGTTGCTGGTGCGTCCAGGGCGAATGGCGCGAATGTGCAGGTGTATGCGTCCAACGGTACGAGGGCGCAGCGCTGGGTGAGGAAGTGAAGTAGATAGAAGGCACCGAAGAGTGGTCTTCTAATCGGAAACATTTGTGGGGAGGGCCGATGGCATCGCCATTACATTGGTTAGTGGGTCCCGCGCCGCGGGGCCCGGTCGCCGAGTGCGGTA
>NZ_JBJEIH010000010.1:3130-17618 GCF_051876855.1 Bifidobacterium sp. | reverse complement strand
ACCAAACCTGAGCTACCAGCCACCCGTGCGATCATCCAGATACACCGCAGCCAGATACCGTCCGAAACACCCCACCGAGATTGAGGTACCGGCCACCCATGCGACCGTCCAGTCACACCACGACGAGATAGCCCAAGGAACCATCCACCGGACCGAACTACCCGCCACCCATGCAACCCACCAGTCGCACCGCAGCCAGATACCACCCAAAACACCCCACCGAACCCGAGACACCGATCACCCGTGCGACCGTCCAGTCACACTCCGACCAGATACCCGAAAGAAACCGACCCGTCGCCAAGCTACCCGCCCGCTGTGTGAGCCAATCCTCACACAGCGACCCCCGACCAAACCAAATCAGCAAACCGGAACCACCCAACCCGCCAGAATGTGAGCGAATCCTCACACAACGACCCTTGGCCCCCTGCTGCGAGCCGGTTTTAGCGATTGGGGGTGCCAGTGTGTGAACCAATCCTCACACAACCGCCTGTCCGACAGCCCAAATCGCTATATCCAATCACCGCACCTCTGAACGTGTGAGCCAATCCTCACACGATGACCTCTCCGACAACCCCAACCACCGAACCCGACCACCCAAACCCGCCAAAGTGCGAGCCAATCCTCACATACCGGCCTCTCAACCCCTACTGCAAGCCGGAATTAATGATCGGGGGTGCCAGAATGTGAGCGAATCCTCACACGATGGCCGCCTCACCGGCCAGACCACCCGATCGGAACCACCCAACCCGCCAAAGTGTGAGCCAATCCTCACACAACGACCACCAACCAAACCAAATCAGCAAACTGGAACCACCCACTCCGCCAGAATGCGAGCGAATCCTCACACGATGACCTCTCCGACAACCCCAACCACCGAACCCGACCACCCAAACCCGCCAAAGTGCGAGCCAATCCTCACATACCGGCCTCTCAACCCCTACTGCAAGCCGGAATTAATGATCGGGGGTGCCAGAATGTGAGCGAATCCTCACACGATGGCCGCCTCACCGGCCAGACCACCCGATCGGAACCACCCACTCTGCCAAAGTGCGAGCCAATCCTCACACAACGACCCGGCACAACCAATGGCGGGCGCATCGGCCGGGTCACGTATGTGTGGGCATGCGCTATCCGACAGACTCCCGTCATCGGCCGCGATATCAGACGCGATCCGGCACATCGCGCATGCCAAGACATACGCAACGTGCGGAATCCCATACCGATTGACTTCCAGTCCAGAACATCTGACAGGTTACGCATGCCAAGGCATACACGACTGGTCAGAGTCCAACAACCAGCAAGCCACCAAGCCAGCAAGCCACCAAGCACATACCCGGCAAATCACGCATGTCACGGCATACACAACTTGCAAGAAGAGTCCGCCAAGTAACCCCAGCTACGCACCATCCGCCTCGCCGAGTACGCCCCGACACACGCAACCTGACAGAACCACAACCGCACCGCCATCTGACATCAGCATTCGACACGCCACGCATGCAACGACATACACAACAGGCACAATCCCGCGCCCAATCGTTTCCAATCCAGGACATCTGACAGGTTACGCATGCCCAGACATACACAACCAGACGAAAGACACACAAGAACGACAGAACCCCCGACACCTGCCGATTTGCGCATGCCCAGACATACACGACCAGCCAAACCCCAACAACAGGCAAGCTACCCAGCGCGCATCCTGCAAATCACGCATACCAAGACACACCCAACACCGCACTGACGGCATACACGGGCTGTCAGGCGCCGACTTCCGACACGCCTACGGCCGCAACGCCTGCGAGGATTATCAGCAACAACCGCAGACCGACATGCCTTACTGCCGACGGATCATCTCGGCGTATTCGTCCAGAGCATCCAGAACGCGACGCTCCTCCCAGACCCGTCCACGTTTGCCGCCAGACACTTCCACCAGCACCCCGGCGCGCCCAAGCTGGTCCACCGCACGCGTTGCCGAAGCTGCCGACACACCCAAGACCCGCGCGACATACGGCACATTGACCACCGGCTGCTCCACCACCAGCGGCAACAGTCTCCAGCCAAGCGCGTTGCGCCGCAACGGCAGACCATGCAGCCGGTCGGCATCATCATCGAGAATGGCGCTCAAGGTGTCGATGAGTTCCGTTCCCGTGTGCGCAGCGTATCGCGCGGCAGACGAGAAACACTCGAGAATCGGCCGCGCGTCACCCTCCCGGTACGCAGTGAGCGCATCGAAATACCGCTCAGTATCGTGCAAAATGCCGGCGGACACCGGCGGTGTCATGGTCGGTGTCAATCCCTTGCCACGCAGCATGGCGTGAATCAGCGCCCTACCTACACGCCCGTTGCCATCGATGAACGGATGAATGGTTTCAAATTGCGCATGCGCGATGGCACATTGCGCGAGAATAGGCAGGTCGTCACGGTCGATGAAGGCGACCAGATCGGCCATACAATCCGGCACCTGGTCAGGCTGCGGGGCCACATGCGAGGCGCCGCGCGGACCGGCGGAACTGACACCAACCCATACCAGCTGGTCGCGGTACCGGCCCGCGCGATCCTTCCACTCGTCGCTGCCACCCAACAACGCGGAATGCATCGCAAGAATATTCGCTTCACTCAGATTCCGGGCGAATTCAAGCGCGGTTTCCATGGCTCGCACATTGCCCACCACCAGCGCGGCGTTGCCTCCTTGGGATCCGTCAAGCGATTCTCGCGCAAGGCGCCGCGCACCTACGGTGAGGTTTTCTATACGCGACGATGACGTGGACTCGGTCCGCAACAGCACCGCCGACAGCGGACCCAAAGTACGCCCGCCAGCGCTGAACCGTTCGGCGGCGCGGCTGTCGAATGCCACGAGTTGCTGCGTTGCCTCGTCGAGGTCTGCGGCAAGATCGGAGGGAATCGTCAGGCCGATTGCCGCGATGCGCGCCGGACGGGTGGAATAGTAGTTCCCCGACGCTTTGCGACGCGCGGTGCGCGAATAGTATCCGTCATCCGATGGGGTCCAGTAGTGCCCTTCGAGCTCCACCGGGGGCACGCGGCACGGTTCCGGAGTGGCGGGTTGCGCGGCGTCCATCGGCGGCATGGTCTGCGCGATGTTCGCCGTCGGCATGGCATCCGCAGATGCCCCGGCGCCATCCGAATCACCAAAAGACAAGATGCTCTGAGCTTTGGTGTTTTGGGCCTTGATGCCCGGCTTTTTCGCGGCGCATGTCGTCGCGCGGTGCGATTCGTCGCCGGCGGGGCGGCTTGTATTGGTGGCAGTCATCGCATTCCTCTCGCCTGTGTTCACGCTACCTGTATTCGCGCTACCTGTATTCGCGCTACCTGTATTCGCGCTATCGGGAGCGCCATTTCAGCGACATCCGAGCCGCGCTTATTATCACTTAGCCTGTAACTGATAATAACATCGTCCCTTATTATCACTTAGCTGCTAAGTGATAATAAGGGACGATGGAAACGCCGCTAAACGTGAGGCACCAGGCGAAACGTCAAACGCAAGACGCAAGACGAAACGCAAGACGCCAAGTACCAAACGCGAAGCATCCAACGCAAGGCTTCAAACGCAAGGCGCGAGACTCCGGGCGAAGCACGAGACACCAGCCCCGCGCCGCGACCCGCGCCTCACGCGACGAGCGAGGCGAACTGGCTGTTGTACAGGTCGGCGTAGAAGCCGCCCTTGTCGAGCAGTTCCTGATGCGTGCCGCGTTCGATGATGTCGCCGTGGTTCATGACGAGGATCATGTCCGCGTTGCGAATCGTGCTCAGGCGATGCGCAATCACGAAGCTCGTACGGCCGACAGTCAGCTGGTCCATGGCCTTCTGGATGAGCTCCTCGGTGCGCGTATCCACCGACGATGTCGCCTCGTCGAGAATCAGGATCGGCGCGTCCTGCACCATCGCGCGGGCGATGGTGAGCAGCTGCTTCTGCCCGGCGGACAGCGCGGCCTTGTCGTCAAGCACGGTGTCATAGCCTTCCGGCAGCGATTCGATGAAGCGGTCAAGTCCTACTGCCTTCGCGGCGGCCCGCACCTGCTCATCGGTCACGCCCTGCTTGTCGTACACGATGTTGTCGCGCACGGTGCCTTGGAACACCCAGGTGTCTTGCAACACCATGGAGAACTGGCGATGCACCTCGGAGCGCGGGATGGACGCAGTCGGCACGCCATCGATGCGGATTTCGCCGCCGTCCAGCTCGTAGAAGCGCATAAGCAGGTTGACCATCGTGGTCTTGCCAGCGCCCGTCGGCCCGACGATTGCGACTTTCTGCCCGGCTTTCACAGACGCGCTGAAATCATGAATGACCGGCTTGCCAGGCTTGTAGCCAAAGCGCACATGTTCGAAGTCCACGTCGCCGCGGGCACGGTCACCCAACGCGTCGCTCATATGCGCATGGCCTTGTGCCGCCTCGATTTGGGCACGGTGTTCGGCGAAGCTGCCGGTCGCGTCAACACCCATCTCCGGCTCCTCAAGGAAACCGAACACGCGCTCGGACGCTGCGGCGCAACGTTGGAGATTCTGGAACGCCTGCGCGAACTGGGAAAGCGGCTGTGTGAACAGGCGGATGTACATCATGAACGCCACAATCACACCGAATTCGATACGCCCGTCCATCGCGAGGGCGGCACCCACCACGCACACGGCCACGTAGCCGAGATTGCCGACGAAGTTCATGAGCGGCATCATGAGGCCCGACAGGAACTGCGACTTCCAGCCGGATTCGTACAGGCTGTCGTTGTAGCGTTCGAACTGCCGGATCGAATCCGCCTCACCCGAATACGCCTTGACGATCACATGGCCGGCATACATTTCCTCCACATGCCCGTTGGTCTGGCCGAGCGCAAGCTGCTGCTGTGCGAAGAACCGCTGCGAGACCTTCATGATCACCATCATGACGATCAGACCGATGATGCTGACACCCACCGCGGTGAGCGTCATGGTCACGTTGTTGGCGAACATCATGATGAGCGCGCCAAAGAACAGCGTGACCGACGTGACGAGCGCGCCAAGGCTCTGCCCCAGCGTCTGCCCGATCGCGTCCACATCGTTGGTGATGCGGCTGAGTACGTCGCCGTAGCTTGTGTTGTCGAAGTATCGCAGCGGCAGACGGTTGATTTTCTTGGAAATGTCGTCACGCAGGCTTTGCGCGGTCCGCTGGCTGATGGTCGCCATGATCCAGCTTTGCACGTAGTTCAACAGCGCATACCCGACATACAGCGCGACCAGCGTAAAGGCGATGCGGTTGACCGCCGCGAAATCGATGCTGCCGACGACGGGCTTGCCGTGCACGATGGCCGGCATGCCTTTGACGATTTCGTTGGTGATGTCCTTGATTTTGTCCGGTCCGATGATCTGGCAGACCGTGCCGACCGCGCCCAGAATGAGCGCGATGATCATCGCGGGCAGATACCGCTTGCAGTACGCAGCGAGTTTGCCCATGATGGCGTTGAAATCCTGCGGTTTCTCAACCGCACCTCGGGCTCCCGGCCCGTGACCCATTGGTCCTGGCATGTGTGTCCTTTCAGAAAAGCAAAGAAAGATAGCAAAAAAGATAACGGTTCGGCGATTCGCGCGGACCGCGCCCGTGTCGGCCACGTTTCGCGCGGCCTCGTCTCACGCGGGCGATGTCTTGCGTCTCGCTCGGTTGCGCCTGGCGTCTTGCGTCAGGAGGCGAGTTCGGATTCGCTCAGCTGGCTTTCGGCGATTTGACGATAAACCTCGCAGTTGTGCAGCAGCTCCTTGTGCGTGCCTTGTCCGACGACGCGCCCCTGGTCGAGCACGACAATCCGGTCGGCGTCCATAATCGTGCCGATACGCTGGGCGACGATGAGTTTCGTCGCATCCCCGGCCTCGCGGGCGAGCGCCTCGCGCACATCGTGGTCGGTACGGAAATCAAGCGCGGAGAAGGAATCATCGAATACAAGAATCTCAGGGTGACGCCACACCGCGCGGGCGATCGACAAGCGCTGCTTCTGCCCGCCGGACACGTTGGAGCCACTTTGCGCGATTGGCGCCTCGTACGTGCCCTCCATGCGGGTGACGAATTCATCGGCCTTCGCGACGGCGGACGCCTTGCGTACATCCTCCATCTGCGCGTCGGTCAGGCGGCCTATCGCGTCATCGCCGGCGGCATCGGCCCGACGCAGTTCGCGCTCATGCTCGCGCCCCTGCGGGGTGGATGTGTCGATGAGCTCGACATCGCCGATCCGCTCGCCTTCGACGGCCTTGCCGCCCTGGCTCTTATCGCCGAACGCGATATTGGACGCGACCGTGCCTTTGAACATCACGGATTGCTGCGGCACGTAGCCGATTTTGTCGCGCAGAGCCTGCAGATTGTAGTCGCGCACGTCCACGCCGTCGATCAGCACCTGGCCGTCGGTCGCATCATAGAAACGCGGCACCAGGTTGACGAGCGTGGTCTTGCCGGAGCCTGTGGAGCCGATGAACGCGACCGTCTGGCCGGGTTGTGCGGTGAAGCTCACGTGTTCGAGCATCGGTTCGCGCGAATCCGGGTAGGCGAAACTCACGTCACGGAATTCGACAGTGCCGCGAACCGGTGTGCCGTCGGCGTTTGTCGCGCCTTCCATGCGGTCGCCGTCGGTGACGCGCGGCTTGGTGTCAAGCACTTCGAGGATACGCTTGGCGGACACGTCCGCGCGCGGCCACAGCACGAACACCATGCTCATCATCAGGAAGCTCATGATGACCTGGACCGCGTAGCTGGAGAACACCACCATGTTGGAGAACAGGGTGAGTTTGTCCATCAGGCCGGCGTCGCTGATCAGGTAGGCGCCAATCCAATACACGGCGAGCATCAGGCCGTTCATCACCGTGTTCATAAGCGGCATCATGATGGACATCGCGCGGTTGGTGAACAGCTGGGTTTCGGTCAGATCGCGGTTCGCCTTGTCGAACTTGCCCTGCTGGTAGTCCTCGGCGTTGTAGGCGCGCACCACACGCAGGCCGGTCAGGTTCTCGCGGGCGACGCGGTTGATGTTGTCGGTCAGGGCCTGCATGCTGCGGAATTTCGGCATGACCAGCGACATAATCACCGCGACCGCCGACAACACGATGACGACGGCGACACCTGTGGCGAGCGTCCAATCCGCCCCCTTGCCGGCGATCTTGCATACCGCCCATACCGCCATAATCGGCGACTTGACCAGCATGACCAGGCCCATGGTGATGAACATCTGGATCTGGGTGACGTCGTTCGTGGAGCGCGTGATCAGGCTCGCCGTGGAGAACTTGTTCAGCTCCTCAAGACCGAAGGATTCCACACGGCGGAATTCCAACGAGCGTAGACGTTGGGTGAAGGATGCGGAGACGCGGGCCGTGATGAAGCCGACCGCGATTGTGCACAGGACCGCGCCCAGCGACACGGCGAGCATCTTGCCGCCGGCCACCCAGACGTCGTGCATCTCGCTGCCCGGGGTTTCCACGAGCTTGGTGATGTCGGCCATGTAATCCGGGAGTTTGAGCTCGAGGAACACGCCGGCCACGATGAACAGCAGGCCGATGAAGAGTTGGAACCACTCGAATTTCGAGAGGTATTTGCAGATTCGTATCACAATGTGTCCTTTCGGGGACGTTGGTTGGAAACGGGTGATGGGGTTGCGGCCGGTACGCCGGTTGGCGGTGTAGCCGGAAAGCGGGAGGCAGCGATGCGGTAGGAGAGCCGGGCTGGACTGAGCTGAGCGGATCTGGTCAGCTGGGGCGGGGCGGGCGTGGACAAGCGGGTCGAGCGCCCTGGCGTCTTGGTGTTCTGGCGCCCCGGCGTCTTGGCGTCCCGGTGCTTATGCGGAGGTGCAGGCGGTGCCCATGGGGTCGTCGTCTGCAGCGGTATCGCCTGGCTTGCCGCCCGGATGCGGCCCGGCAGCAGCGGCGCGGGCGGCTTGGGCAACGACGTTCACGCGGTCCGCCGCAGGGTCGTAGGGAATGCCCGCACGCTCGAAGGCTTTTGCGATGGTGGCCTCGTCGGGGACGGGATCGTCCGGCCCGCACAGGCTCATGTAGGTGATGAACCGTGTCAGCAGGTCAAGGAACTGCTCGGTACGCCGTTCGCCCATCTGCCCGAACACCCAGCGCATGCGGTCCTCCATGGCTTGTTTGTGCAGTTTGACGAGCCGTTTGCCTTCCGGTGTGATGCGTACGATGACGTGCCTGCGGTTTTCCGGGTCGATGGTGCGCGTGGCCCAGCCTTTTTTCTCCAGCGCGGACAGAATCGCGGAAATGCGGCCCGGACTGTTGCCGGTCGCGTCGGCGAGCTGGCTGGGTGTGCGCTCCCCTTTGACGGCGAGTTCGCGCATAACCGCCGGTTCACCACGATGGACACGGTTCATATTTTCCATCATGGCCGACCTGCCGTCGGTCATGATCTTGTGCATTCGCTCGAATGCGTCATCTTCGAATGCCATCCGGTCTCCTTTCTAGCGTTGGCGCGGGTGTCTGGCATTGACGCGGACACAGTTGCGCGGGCAAGAGCGTCTCGACATCAATCTGCATCGTTTATACTCTTCATCTTTTACGGTGTCAAATATTGACAATGGCAACTATGCCATGAGAGAAGCTGAGTGCGCCATTCGGCCGGGACTCAAGCGGGCGAGCGCAGGCAGGACAGTGCACAGACGAGGACGGATCAACCCCAAGCGGCAGTAGGTGAGGATTCACTCACACAATGACACCCGAACCACCAAAACCAATCCACAGCAGGAGCACAAGGACCATCGTGCGAGGATTCACTCACACAGTGACGGCACCAGTAACCCCGGGGGGCGATTCGACCGGGAAGACCGTCAACATGTGAGGATTGGCTCACACAACGACCTGCCGGACAGCCCAGAGGCAGGGAGTTGTCCACGCTAGAGGCCATCGTGCGAGGATCCGCTCACACAATGACGGTGCCGGCGGCCCCATGAGCACGATGCACTCGCGTCGGAGGACAGAATGCGAGGATTGGCTCACACAATGACACCCGAACCACCAAAACCAATCCACGGCAGGTGTCCAAGGGTCAATGTGCGAGGATCCACTCACACAATGACGGCGCCGGTGACCCCGGAGGCGCGATTCGGCTTGGAAAGCCGCCATCGTGCGAGGATTCACTCACACAATGGCCAGTCAAGCAGCCCAGAGGCAAGGAGCTGGCCGCACCGGAGGCCATCGTGCGAGGATCCGCTCACACAAGGACACCCCAAACCACCAAAACCAGCCCACAGCAGGAGTACAAGGACCATCGTGTGAGGATTGACTCACAAAGTGCCGATCAAGCAGCCCAGAAACAGGGAGTTGACCGGGAAGACCGTCAACGTGTGAGGATCTGCTCACACAGTGACCGGGAAGTCGGTCCGGAGGAAGAAATCTGACCGGGAAGGTGGTCGTTGTGCGAGGAATTCCTCACACAACGGCGCCGACAATCATGAAATCAACCAACCGCACCAGCTGGCGCCGCAACACCAGCCGACGAACCGGCCACACCAGCTACCCCAGCCGTTCCAGCCACGCCATCCGAATCAGCCGAGTCAGCCGCTCCAGCCACGCCCTCCGCGTCAGCCACCCCATCCGCTCCAACCACGCCCTCCGCGTCAGCCACCCCATCCGACGAACCAGCCGCATCATCCCCCGCCTGCTGCCCATTGACGATTTCGTCAAGCGCGAGATACAGACTGTCGAACAATTCCAAGCTCTGCCGGGCAATCTGACGCCCAGGCTCGGTCAGCGCATACGTGCCGGCGGCGTCATCCTTGACAATCAACCGATCTTCGGCGAGCGCACCCAGCGTCGCGGACAGCATACGGTCGCTGATGCCGTCAACCCGCTCACGAATCTGCCCGAAGCGCAACGACCCGTCCAGCAGGGCGGCGAGCACGAGGATGCTCCAGCGGCGCGTGACGTCATTCAGCAGTTTGCGCGACGGGCACGCCGCTGCAAAAACGTTGAAATGATGCGGATTCTTAGGGTTCTCGGAAGAAGTCATGTCATCCATTGTACCGACGACACGCCGGATGCGCTAACAAAAAGTTAGTGGTAGCATCGTCTCAGCGCTAACAAATTGTTAGCTGTTCCGCAGCATCACACACGGACGCGACGGACACAAGCAACAACAAGCGACAACAAGCAAATACAGCGAACGCGGCCAACACGGTGAACGCAAGACCACCGCGGACACACCGCAACCACAAACACAGCGGGCGGCACACCCGCCGACACGAAAGGAACCACCATGGCAACCATCACGATCTTCGGCACCGGCAACATGGGCACCGCAATCAAGAGCGTCTTCGAGGACGCCGGCGCAACCGTCCAGTCGCTCGATTCGCACTCTGAGAACCCGACCATCGAGGGCGACATCGTCGTGCTCGCCGTCCCGTACCCGGCTCTCGCGTCCATCGCCGAGCAGTACGGCGACCAGCTGGAAGGCAAGACCGTCGTCGATATCACCAACCCGCTGGACTTCTCCACCTTCGATTCGCTCGTCGTGCCGGCCGACAGCTCCGCAGCCGCCGAATTGCAGGCCAAGCTCCCCAAGTCGCACGTGCTCAAGGCGTTCAACACCGTTTTCGCTGCGAACATCGCCTCCAAGAAGACCGGCGATGCCCAGTCCACCGTGCTGGTCGCCGGCGATGACGATGCCGCCAAAGCCGCGTTCATCGATCTGGTGAAGGCGGGCGGCCTCGACGCCATCGACGCGGGCGCCCTGAAGCGTGCGCGCGAGCTCGAAGCCTTCGGATTCCTGCAGCTGGTGCTCGCCGTGCAGAAGAAGATCAGCTTCACCGCCGGTTTCGCGGTGTACCGCTGACGATACGCGCGGTTTCCCACGGCCGGATGGCGAGGGAACCACAATCCACATAACCGACAGGCCGTCTGTATCCCGATATATTGCGGGACGCAGACGGCCGTCAGTTGTTGACGGGCGAGCTTCGACGACCGCGAACGGCCGCCGACATCGGTTCGGGGTCATTAGTCAACTTGCGTGTCTGACAATGGGGCGCGCGCGAGCCTTGACCATCGTTCCGGCCTGCGCGCGCGTTCTGTATGCCGCGGCATACGGAATCGAACAGATATCGACGGAATACGGTAGCGCCGGGCCGCGCTCTGCGGGTTGCGCATGCCCGGACATACACAACCCAGCATTCAGGTCTCCGGACAGTGCGGGACACCTCACACCCGGCAGAAAACGCATGCCACGGCATACACAACCCGACAAAACGGTTCCCAGACAGGGCAGAGCAACCTGTATCTGATGCGTGACGTATGCCGTGACATGCGCGGCCGGCATATTCGAACCGCCAGCACGCCTTGCGCCGCGACGGATCCACGCGGGCCCCGGACACACATTCCATCCGGACTCGAAAGTGGCGGTATGGGATTCAATACCTTGGCACGCCCGACGGCGTCAACCCCTCACGCCCGATTCCGAACACACAGGTTGACGCCGACACAGGTTCCGCCATTCACGCCATTCACGCCGCGACGTTCACGGCATCGCGCCCATCCGCAGATTTGCGATCACGCATGACCAGCAGAATCGCTACCAACGCGACCGCATACAACACGGCGAGCACCGGAATCAGCCCCGCATACCGGTGCGACTGGTCGGCGGCATGCGTCACCACGAAGGACGCCAGCTGATTGCCGGACAATCCGGCGAACGCCCACGCGCTCAACGCGAGCCCGTGCACCGTCGAAACCGAAGACATGCCGAAATGCTGCTCCAACAGCACCGGCAGCGTGGAGAAACCGCCGCCGTACCCCGCGTTGACCAGGAACAGCATCACGAGAATCATCCACAACGTGCCGTTGTCAATCGAATGGAACACCACTTGCAGCAGGCAGACGACGATTGACATCACGAAAATCACCACGTAGCTGGTTTCGCGGCGACGGCAGTGGTCGGACAGCGTGGAGAAGCCCAGTCGGCCGACTGCGTTGAACACCGCGTCAACCGCCAGCACCGTGCTGATTACGCCGGCGGTCGCAGTCGCGAACGCAGCGGTATCAAGCCCGGCGAAGCGCGGCATCACCACGAGCGCATCATGCAAAATGTCCTTTTCCTGCGAAATCAGCGCGAGGCCGCACGTGATATTGAGATAGAAGGCAAGCCAAATCGCCCAGAACACGGGCCGGCGCATCACCGTGCGACGCCTAACGCGCGCGGCGGCCGAGTACACGTAGCCTGCGGGACGGCGAATCAGCAGGAATCCAGCGAACATCATGATCGCGTACACCACGGCAAGCACGTAGAACATGTTCACGAGGCCGACAGAGGCGATGAGCCAAGTCATCACCGGGCTGGCGATCGCCTTGGCGAGGCCGAAGCCCGCAACCGCGATGCCCGTAGCCAGGCCTTTGTTGTCGGAGAACCACAGCATGAGATTCTTGACCGGCGTGAGATATCCGACGCCCAGACCGACGCCCATAATCGCGCCATAGCAGATGAACACGCCGGGGAGCCAGCCGGCGGCGATACTTGCGCCCGTGCCGGCGAATCCGGCGACGAAGCAGACCAGACTGATCAGCGCAGAACGGCGGATGTCCTTCTCCACGACCGGTCCCAAGAACGCGGCGGACATGCCGAGGAAGAAGATCGCAAGCGAGAAGCCCCATTCGATGGTGCTTGGCGCGACGCGCATCTGGTCGGCGATGAGCTGTTTGAACACGCTCCAGCAGTAGACCGTGCCGATGGAGATGTGGATGAGCAGCGCGGGGACGACCGCGCGCATCCAACGATTGTCAAGGCGGCTCGGGGTACGGGCCGCGGGATTCGGCGCGACGGGTGCGACGCCGGCCGGACGGGTGGATGATGGTGAAATCGGCTGGGTGATGGTTGCCATAACTTCCTCTCCGCAGCGAGTGCGGAGATGTTCGGTTAACACCTTCGCATCCCTGCCCGCACGACTGTATCAGGCTTTTTCTGCGGTCGCAGGAATGTGAGTGGCGTCACATGCGAACAATCGAAATGTTCGTTTCCGTAATGATTTTCGGGCTGATTGTGCGGTGCTGCGCGGTTTCGACGAGCGATGATGTTCGGTTGCGATTGAGGGCTGCGTTTCCGGCAAACCGGCGGCCGACAGGCAGAACATCCCGATTTATACGGGCTTATACACCGCTATACATCGCTATACACCGCTATACACTGCGATACACTGCGATACTTTTCTATACTCGTGGCAAACATGACAGAAACACACCCATCAGTAACGTCGCAGCATTCCCTCAGATTACGCACGACCATGACTAGCAAACCAGCATCACATTCCAGCAGCCATCGTCTGCCGGCGGGTGGCAACGGAGGCGTTGAGGCGGGCGAGGTCGTCCGGGGTGAGTTCGAGCCGCGTGGCGGCGAAGGAATCGTGGATTTCCTGCGGATTGCGGGCGCTGGGGATGGTGAACAGGCGCGGGTATTGTGCCAGCTCCCAGGCGAGCGTCACCCGCTGGTGGGAGACACCGAGTTTCGCGGCGACCTCGCGGAACGGGTCGTACGCATGCTGATCGACCGGGTCGAGGAAGCCGCCGAGCGGGCTCCAGCACACGAATGCCAATCCAAGCTGTTCGCAGTATTCCAACGTATGCTCCGGGTCGGGGTGTGACGGCGAGAACTGATTTTGTACGGCGATCAGCCTGTCGCCGAGTATGCCCCGCGCGATATCGATCTGCTCGCGGTTCACGCGCGAGATTCCGGCATATCTGATGACGCCCGCATCCAGCAAATCGCGCAGCGCTCCGACCTGTTCGACGTATGGGACCGCCGGGTCCGGGCCGTGCGAATACAACAAATCAAGCGCCTCTACGCCGAGATGCGCCGCCGATTCCTTCGCATCACGAATCATGGTTTCCGGCCGCGAATCCGCCATCCAGCCGTAGCGACTGCCGACAGCCTGCAAATGCTGGCGGGCCGGCTCTTCGGCGTTCTTCGCGTCGAGTGTTTCACGGGAAACATCAGCCGCAGAGGCCGCAGAATCCCCAGAAGCCCCGGACGCCCCAGAAGTCTCGGCATTCCCGCCGGCTGCAACCGCCTCGCAAGTGCGCCGATACCCGGTTTTCGTGGCGACCAGAACGCGCTCGCGCGGACCATCCCACGAGGCGAGCGCGTCACGCACCAACCGCTCGCCATAGCCAAGATCCTCGGGCTCACCGGTTCCCGGACGGCTGGGCAGGTAATATGACCACGCCGTGTCCAAATATCGAACACCTTCGTCAAGCGCCGCATGGATCGTCTCAATGGCGGTCTCACGATCCGGACGCCCCTCGATCGCGAGTGCCATCGTCCCCATGCCGATGCGCGGAATCTCAAATCCCGCAAGCCGCCCGTCGCGTACGCTGTGCAGGTCACGGCCGCCGTTCGCGTCACACTCACCCTTCGCGTCATGCACGCCGTTCACCGCACTCAAATCGCTGGTATCGCCCAGAACGCTCCGATTATCCAGGTTGCCCATTCGTCTCGCCTCGCCGTTCTTCCGTTGTTTCCGCGCCGCCTCCAAGCGACGCC
>NZ_JBJEIH010000010.1:0-3030 GCF_051876855.1 Bifidobacterium sp. | reverse complement strand
CCCGGCGCCACGGCATTCCGCCGCCGTACGTTCCGTCCCGCTCAGTCGCTCGGGAAATCACCGAGTTCAATCGTTGGGGTCTGCATGCCCAGCGCCCGCATCTCGACGATCGGGTTCATGAACTCACGCTCGCGGTAAATCAGCCCGTCTCGCATTTCGAACGAATAAATGAAATGGTTGCGGTAGAACACCGGGTCATGGCCAGGCAGATTGATGTTGCCCTCGCCATCGCACTCGGCCCACACACGGTCGGGATCATCGGTTGTCCAAATAGTGATATTGCTCCATGCCCAATCAGGGAAATGCTCCGATGACCACACGTCGTATTTCGCGATATTCTCACGTCCCTGGGCGAAAACCGGCTCCCCGGAATCCGATGTCCACAATCCGGAAATCCCGTCCTCGCAGAACAGCTCATGCCGGTGCAGCAGCGCGTCACCATGCCCGGAATGCAGGTACTTATCCACCACCGCGCGGTTGTGCTCGCGCCGGGTCTGATCGTCTTCGAAAGTCATACCACCACTGTCCACACCGCGCCGGACAAGCCAAGTAATCCCCTTATCGCCGAATGTTCACGCTGCCGAAAGACTGCCAGCGTACCGGACGCCCGATTATCACGGAATACAGCCACGACAATGCAAGCGACACCGCGATAACGATGGCCATATATGGCACGGAATCTATCAGGATCCCAACATCGAACTTGGCAATCACCACTTGCACGGCAAGCATAGCCGGACGGTGAATGAGATAGAAATACGGGCTCAATGCAGCCAAGAACATCATCATGCGGCTGTCGAGCATCTGGGTCATTGCACCCTGCGTATGCGCAAACGACCAGATGAGCAATCCGGCGGTCATTGTAAACGGCAACAGCTCCGAATACCAAACGCCGTCATGCATGATCCGGTACCCAACCCAGTCATCTTTACCATGATGGGCAATCTCGAACAGCAGGTTTGCCAGCATCATCAGCACCACTGCAAACAGTTGCATCATGCTGGACTGCATATACCCGTCACGCACACTCTCATGTGGCGATTCCTGCGTTCTGACGAACAGATACCCCAACGCACACCCAATCATAAAATCAGGGATACGTGCCGGCGGGAAAATATACATGAACCAGAATCCGAGCGTTTCTCCCCCGACCGGATGAGGGAAACAAGTGCTCAGCAACCCGAAGATGACTTCCACAGCCAACATCACCGTGATAACCGCCATCGCGCGACGACGTGTCTGCCGCAACGGCAGCCCCGACTGCCGTTCAAACCCGCGTAGAATCCACGGGAACAGAAAATACAGGAACAACAAATCGCTCAGAAACCATGACACCGAATTCGTGCCCCAGAACGTACTCCGGACAGGAACCCACGACTGGACCAACAGCATACTAGCAGGAATCGCTGCGATATCCTCCGGAGGCAACTGGTTCGGAGGAATTCTCATAATCACCACCATCAGGCAGATCATCGCGACATGCAACGGGTACAGCCTCCACAGCTTATGCACCGCGAATCGAACGTTCGCAACTAACGACGGTTCAGCCAACCTGTGCTTGCCAAGATACTGATATACCAGCACGAAGCCGGACAGCATGAAGAATATCGTGACAGCGGACGACCCCAAAGCATCCAACCCATCGATCAAGGTATGGGTAAGGAACACTCCGGCGCACGCCACTGCACGCAACACTTGCAATCCCGGCAATTGGCACCGATGACCGGAACAATCGTTCGTCATGGAATCCACTTTCCTCACACGTCCTCGCCTCTCAGCCGAATCCTATCTGCAAGCGGTCACAATCATCTACCAACGACCGAGAGCAAAATAAGCACGGGCAGACGCGACAGATGGACAGCACCGCGGATGCAATGCACTCACAACACACACCGCCGGACAAGCTGTTCCGTCTTGCCCGGCATCTCGGCCAGCGCTTGTCCGGGGGCGTTGCTTAGGATGGCCTCACAACCGAACGGGAGCCCGCAAGGGCTGAGAGGAAGCCACGACTTCGACCGTCAACTTGATGCGGGTAATGCCGCCGTAAGTATGCGATTGTTCGTTCCGTGATTCCCCTTGGCATTTGCCCAATCCCCGATGATTCGACCGACGGTCGGGCGACGCGCATGCGTTTCCTTCCCCGTCGCGAGTGCGGCGCCATCATCATCGTGCCGAACACGAATCAGACGGATCCTGTTCGTGAAACAACCGAATAACAGAACAAGCATGACCGGGTCATGAAGGAGCGCACCGCCCAATAGGTACGATTTCTTCACTGACCCGTTTTTTGTTGCTTTTCGAGGCCAGAATGCCGGTTTGTGGACGCGCTTGCGCCCGGTCGGCGGGCGGTCGCGGACGAGCAGCACCAACGGGAAGGATCATCATGATCGTCAACGGACAGCAGGAGACGCTCGAGACGCCGATCAGCGTCACCGAGCTCATCGAGCAGCGCGGGCTGCGCCCCGAGCGCGTGGCCGTCGAACTCAACGGCGATATCGTGCCACGCAACAAGCGCAGCGAAGTCATGTTGCACGACGGCGACACCGTCGAAATCGTCACCTTCGTGCAGGGCGGCTGAGCGGGTCGGACGTCAAACTAGCCGTCGGGTTTGTCGCCAGGCTTGACACCAGACTAGTCACCAAGCGGGTTACCAAGCCAATCGCAAGCTGTGGCTACGGCCAGTCATCAAATCTGGCAGCCACAGACCGCAACAGCGTCCGTAACCGCCGCTCCCCCAATCATCATCGTCAATCCCAAACCAAAATCACCCCAACCACAAAACTACAAAACCACAGCACCACCAAACCACCAGAGCACACCATGACATTCACACCATCAGCAACCCCCGAACAAACCGCCGCACGACAGCAAGCCTTCGACGGCCTGCCCGACCCGACCACGCTCGTCAGCCGCGAGGAGATTCGCGCGGCCCTGCTCGACCGGCACACCGCCGCCACACAAGACAAGCTCGACGCCGCGCACGTGGCGATTTGCGGTCTCGGCGGGCTCGGCTCGACCATCGCCGTCGCC
>NZ_JBJEIH010000009.1:3391-17648 GCF_051876855.1 Bifidobacterium sp. | reverse complement strand
GTTCCCACTGGTTGTACGACGCCAGCCATTGCGCCGCGGACTCGGCGTCCGAGACGCGCGACAGGGCGACGGCGGCCTTCCTCAGGCTTTTGCCCGCCTCGAGACGCGGCCTGAGGCCGGTCAGTTCGGTGATGTTCATGCACACGTGGAACAGGCAGCGCTGCACGCGCGTCGAGGGCCAGACCGTGCGCAGCGCCTTGAGCACGCCGCCTCCGCCGTCGCACACCGCGGCCAGCGGCGGCGCGGTCGTACGACCTGGTCGCCGACGCGCCGCAGGCGCTGTCCTTGCATCGCCACCTGGTCCTCCCGGCGCTGGTCGAACCGTTCTTCTTCATCATCCCGTGGCATTTGGGGCATCGTGGAGTGTCCGTTCCACCAATCTGGCACATTCGAACCGCCAGCATGCCTTGCGCCGCAACGGGTCTGTGCCGATTCCGGACACACATTCTGGCCGGGCTCGAAAGTGGCGGCATGAGGATTCGAAACCGCGACACGCCCGGCAGGACAACCCCTCACACCCGATTCCGGACACACATTTTGGCCAATAACCCCCGTTATCCTCCACAAACTGTTTACGCTGGAAGGCAGTTAGCGTCACCAGTTTGTGGAGTGTTTCGAGCGAATTCGTATCTGTTCGTTGTGCAATCGTGCGGTCACATGACGGGTAGATACCCTCGGGATTCTCGGTTGAATTGGTTATACCGGGCCGTTGTGTCATTGGGCGGTTGCATAGCGGCGGGATAGACGCCAGTATTTTGGACTCAGTCGATGTTTCTTTCCGCACTGCGATTGCGCAGTTGCACAGCAGACAGATACCACCGCAATCCGTAACCCCCGAATGCAGGAGTTGTCGGCGACTGGTTGGCGGTGCTGTCGACATGCCGTTTCGCAATCCCGACTGTGCGGAAACCCGGGGAATCTGTCGGTGGCTCGTAGCGCGTCATGGGCACCGAATCCGCGGAATATCGCCATGTTCTAGATGCACGTCAGTAGGAATCCCAGCCGTCAACGAAGATTTTTCATCTTGTTCTCCTCGGCGTGTCGCGATGATGAAATGGATATCAGACACGGCGACAAGGAACGGCCGTCTGTAAGAAACAAACGAGAAAGGCGCATGACATGAGCAACAACAACGGCAACATCAGCGACAACTCCATTAGCAATACCAGCGGCAATCTGGAACCGAAATGGGACGCCGAGGATTTCATCACCTTGCACAAGGACATGAGCATTGATGACATCCATGCGGCCATCGAGACTGAGCTTGCTGGATTCGGTGATTTCCATCTGCCGGTGCAGGTGTGTGATTTCCGTGCGTCCACACCAAAGAACGAACAGCAGATCGTGTTTTCGTTCAAGGGCGACCAGTGGAAGCCCATGGACGTGTGGTCTCCTGAGGACGCCCGCATCTTCGAGCAGTTTGCCGGAATCTGCCTTGCGGCAAGATTCCAGATTGATGATTCTACAGGTGAGCCCGGCATGGAGCTTGACAAACGTGAGAGTTTCGGCGACGGTGTGCTGTTTGGTGAGGACGCTTCGACGCGAAGAATGCTGCGCACCGGCATTGACGATCCATTGAAAGGAGTATACGGTCTGGCGGTCACCCCGTTGAACGCCATTATTCCAATCACCGATGACGCCGTCATCAGATTCCGTTCTATTGCCAACGGTCGTTGGAATTGCATCGATATCTTCTCTGGGGTGCAGTGGCGTCATCGGCATCGCAAGTATGCGATGTTCTATCGCCACGACAAGAAGGACGAGCCGTTGATCCGGCGCAGCATCGAGCTTTATGAGCAGCAGTTGCGGATGCTCATTGTCACCGGTGCGAACCCGAAACTCGCGCTGGCCAATTAGCAATCGGCGTGGACGCGGTGGCTTGTGCCTGTCGTTGTGATGAACCAGTCACAAGCCATGGAATACTGCAATGCGCCATATGAATCACGCACTACGTAAGAATCACAAATATAATTCGCCGCTGGCCGGGTATCGGCGACGGCGCTTATGGAAAGGGGATACTATGACAACTCACAACATGCAGGGAATGCAGGAACAGACACGCCTCGATGTGCAGCGGGAAGCTGATACCGAGCCGATTGTGCAACCAGTCGGACCGGATTTCCTCGATTTCGGGGCTGGCGGCGACCGACATGGATGCGACTGGGATGAGTCGATCTGCGATGAGACGGCCACACACTACACGCACTGCATATGCGGCGACCCGGATTGCGAGTCGGACCACATCCAGTATTACTGCGACCGTCATTACGCTTTGACGCTTGCGCTTAGGTTGGATCATTTGCGTGAATGCAAAGGATATGAACATGACGAGCCGTGCGAGGACAATCGCGTGGTCACGCTCATGCATATCTCTGATTTTGGCCCACTGGCGGCCTGACGGGCGGAAGAGTCGCACACCTCGATGACATGCTGACACGAGGGAAAACAAACGATAAAGCCAGTTTCCGGTGCGTCCTGCTGATTGAAAAGCACCGGAAACCGGCTGGAATGGAGAAAGAGAGGAAGATGTTACTCGTTACCGTAACGCCGCGCTAGCTGCAAACCGGCTCGTAGGAGTTCGTCACGCACCGATTGCGGGGATTCGACCCGCACATCGGCGAGTGCGTACTGCAACGCCCACCAGATAATGCCCAGCTTGGGACTGCGTACGCTGACCCGGTAGTGGAATGCCTGGACCCCTTCGTGGTCATCATCAGGGTCAAAAGGCCCGTCGACACGTTCGACCTTGGGGTTGTCGAACCATTCATACACATTGGTGAGCACGCCCGGTCCGATGCTCATGACCACGTCAACCAGTGTGCCCATGGTCATGTGCGGGCGTTGTCTGGCGAATGCGACCGCGTCGAACCGGGGTGCGCCGGTCAGCTTCCGCGGCAACCCGTTCTCGTCCCAGGTATCGGCGGGTACGGCGATTCGCGTGCTGGTGATCCGTAGATCGCGGATACGATTGACAGCGAAACAGAATAGGTTGGTGTGATTCTCATTCTGGTCGGTGTTCTGGGGGACTGGGCAATTGTGGAAGTGCCCGAGCAGATAGTACCTGCCCTTCTTGTACACCATGTTGTATGGATCGAACACATAGCGTCTCGGTTTGCCGGTCCGGCGGTCCAACCGCTTGACCAACCTGCCGTGCTCGTCATAGTCGCAGTAGGAGAAATCAACGGCCAGCTGGTTGTTCATGGCCTCGGTGATTTTCTCGATTGTGGCAAGGAACTCCCCGTTGATGTGCTCGTAGCCGTCGATGGAGATGTCCGGCAGGTCCTTGGAAGGGGCGCTGCCTCCGGCAAGCTGATACAGGCCAGAGATGACCCCTTGGAGTTCCTCCGGATCAATCCGGGAGAGCATCAGGCTGTCTTCGAGCAGACGCACCTCGGAAGGAGAGAGCACCGGTGCCATATACCAACGGCTGTCGTCGCTTTCTTCGTCAGTGGATGTCTCGCCGTCGTCTGCACGGCGGACCTCGCGGCCGAGAATGCGCGTGTATTCAAGGTATTGCAGCTGGTTGACCACGGTTTGTCTGGAAGGCGCCTTGTAGAAGGAGTTCTGGCGGTTATCGGCCTCGAGCAGATCGATGATGTCGTCAGGCGTCAGTGGGTGGTCGTCGCTGCTGTGCCTCCATAGTGTCGCGAATACGTCCATCAAAGGGTTCGCAGCGCGGGTGTCGCGGATTTCCAGCGCTGACCGCCAGTCGTCAGCGCTTCGGATAGTGTCATCAGATGTCGTCATGGTATCCCTTCCCAATTGTGATGTAATCGCTCCTCGTTGATCCCTACTCCAGTATGCCATAAAGCGTCTCGGCGCATGACGGTCAATCTGATACGCGACTGGCGTCGGCAGACGATTGGCGGTAGACGAGTGGCGACGGAAGGATGGCGGTGACACGTGGGCTGGTTGCGGCACGCGGGACTGTGACATACGGGGACTGGCGGCGAAAGACAGCCGGCGGCCATATGCTGCTGGCGGGGCATAGCAGATGGCAGGGTCTCTCTCAATTCCGCTCTTCGCCGTGTCTTCTTGCTGAATGACTACAATGAGTTTCGTCAATGGCGTTCCTACACAATGGGAACTGTTCGAAGGAGAACACACATGGTATACCGAATGATTTTTAACCAGACCGCATATTTTGGCCGTGGCGCAATCCGTGAGATACCTGTAGCCGCCAAGGCGCGCGGGTTCAAGAAGGCGTTCATCGTCACCGACCCGGTGCTACTGGAAACCGGCACCGTGGCGAAAGTGACCGCAGTACTTGACGAGGCTGGTCTGCCGTATGAGATCTTCGACAATGTCAAGCCAAATCCGCCGGTTGAATGCATTCAAGACGGCGTGAAGAAATTCGCTTCCGCAGGAGCCGACTTCCTCATCGGTCTCGGCGGTGGCTCGCCGCAAGACACGTGCAAGGGCATCGGCATCGTCACCGCGAACCCGGAGTTCGCCGACGTGCTGTCCTTGGAAGGCGTGGCGGACACCAAGAACCCGTCCGTCCCGATTTTCGGCGTGCCCACCACAGCCGGTACCGCGTCGGAAACAACCATCAACTATGTGATCACAGATACCGCTAACAAGCGCAAGTTCGTGGCGGTCGACCCACATGACATCCCGGTTGTCGCCTTCGTCGACCCTGATTTGACCGACTCCATGCCCCGCGGGCTGAAAGTCGCCACCGGTCTGGACGCGCTGACCCACGCGATTGAAGGCTTCATCACGCCTGGCGCGTGGTCGTTGTCCGATTGCCTGTCCATGCAGACCATCCGCATGGTCGCTCAGAACCTTGCCAAGAGCGCCGACGGCGACAAGGCAGCAGGTGAGCAGATGGCGTACGCCAGCTACATCACCGGCATGGCATACTCCAACGTTGGGCTCGGTCTGGTACATGGCATGGCGCATCCGCTCGGCGGACGGCTTGGCGTTGCTCATGGCGTGGCCAACGGCATTCTGCTCGCCCCGGTTATGGAATACAACAAGGACTTCACCGGCGAAAAGTACCGCGATATCGCGCAGGCCTTCGGTGTCGCGGACGCGATGACCGGCGATCTGGAAACTGTGCGTGAGGAAGCGGTCCAGGCAGTGCACCAGCTGACCGTTGACCTTGGCAATCCGACCAAGATCTCGCAAGTCGGAGCCACTGAAGCCGACCTCAAGCCGCTCGCACATGACGCATTCCACGACGTGTGCACACCGGGCAACCCGCGCAAGGCGACCGAGGAAGACATCCTCGCGATTTACACGTCGCTGATGTAACGGCCATCATGGCACGCCTGCCAAGGTAACAGCAGTCATCACGACAGCAGCCACGGTGACGGCTGTGCCATGATGGGACGCGACACGCAGGGCAAAGGTCATCGCGGGATTTATGGTCGCAGAACCAATTGCGCGACTTGCACCGGCTCATGACTTGCACCGGCCCAAAATACACAAACTGGTTACGCTGAGATACCTCCCAGCGTAACCAGTTTGTGTAATGGGACGGGGGCGGATTCCGTTCGTACCGACGACGGCTGCGTGTTAGACGGCTGCGTGCCAGACGGCTGTGTACCTGCGACTGTTGTATTCCGCCGACCGCAGTCGTGCCGCCGACCGCAGTCGTGCCGGATCGTTGCGTGCCGGCGATTGCCGTCCTGCCGGACCGCTGCGTGTTGCAGCCGCCACCCGCCAGACTGCTACTGGTCCGAGCCTGCCAGCGTCAGTGTGCTGCCGTCGGATTCGGGCTGGCCGTCCGCATCCGCGTCGGCTTCGTCCTGCTCGTCGCGCTTGGCCACGTCAAACTGCTCTTTCAACCACAGCCGCTCCGCCGGATTGATGTCCATACGATCGAGATACCGCTGATACATCGGGTACAGGGTGTGCATCCACGGGTACAGCGCATACAGTGTATGTTCCGGCTTGCGTTTGCGCCAATGGTCCGGATGAGCGGCGAAAGTGTTGCGGAAACGGTTCATATAATTGCGGAACGACGTGAACGACGTGTCCATGCGCCGCGCGGAAATGCCACAGATCATGCGCTGGCAGTACACGGTTTTCATCGAGCGACCGAGCAGATGCAAGGAAACGTCGATATCCTCATGCATCACGTCCTCGCGGTCGTGACACACCTCGTTCGCGATCTGCCGCCATGCGCTCGCACGCAACGCCATATTCGATCCGAACAGCAGCACCTGGTCTCCGTCCGCCCGGTACATGTGCCGGCGCACGCTGTCATCGCCGCGCAAACCGACGCGTTTGGCGGGCATATCGTAGTAGACGACCGGGCCGGTCGCGCCCATCGCTTCGGGATCCTCGGTGAAAATGCCCGAGACCACTTCGACCCAGTCAGGCTTGAGCATGCAGTCGGCGTCCACGCGGCCCAACACGTCGCCGGTGGCATGGTTCAGCCCGTAATTACGCGTCGGGATGAGCCCCTGCTCATCATCCTGATGCAGCAGGCGGACCGGGGCATCAGGATGTTCTTCCATGAACTGCTTGACAATGTCGACGGTCGCATCGGTGGACCGGTTGTCCACCACAATCACCTCATGCGGCATCACCGTTTGACGGGTTGCGTTCGTCAGACAGTCGGCGATGCGATCCTCCTCATTCCATGCGGGAATGACAATCGATACGGTTAGCATGCTTTCTAGGATAGGCAAGGACGTCTACAGTGCCCTCGCCGCGCCGAGCGCCACGCATGCCGACAACTGTCGGTGCTTCGTGTCGCCTATGTAGAATGGGGAGCCATGAGCCAACAAGAGGAACCGCAAATCGATCTTGCCTCGGTCTTCCCGCAAAAGGGCGACCCCCGGCGCCCGCCGGAATGGTGGGGGCGCGGGCTCTTCTATGCTGCGATCGCCGTGTTCCTCGCGGTGTTCGTCTGGAAGTCGTGGGGCAAGGTCGACACCATTGTCCTTGACATCGTGGTGTCGGTGTTCATCGCGCTCGCCATCGAACCGTTGGTGATCAAGCTCATTCGCCACGGCTGGAAGCGTGGGGCGGCGTCCGCCGTGAGCCTTATCGGGGTATCCGTCATTGTGATTGCGTTGATGGTGCTGTTCGGCAACATGTTCGTCCAGCAGGTCATCTCCATGGTGCAGAGCGTGCCCGCATATTATGACCAAATCACCGACTTCGTATCCAAGGAATTCGACTTCCAGCTGCCGCAGATGGAAAATCTCGGCAACGAAGTGATGAAGAACCTCAAGACCTCATGGCTCACAGACGTCGCCGGCCAGGCCTACAACACCACGGTCGGGCTGTTCGGCTTCCTGTTTAACCTGCTTACGGTGCTCATGGTCACGTACTATGTCTCAGCCGCAGGCCCTCGCGTCCGCCGCAGCCTGTGCCAGTGGCTCGGCCCGTCCACCCAGCGTCGTTTCCTGTTCGCCTGGACCGTCGTGCAGGATCAGATTTCCGGCTTCCTGTTCTCCCGCACGATTCTCGCGGCCATCAACGCCACATGCACTGCGATTTTCCTTGATGTGATCCATGTGCCGTATTGGCTGCCGCTCGCGCTGTTCTGTGGCCTCACTTCGCAGTTCGTGCCTACGATCGGCACGTATCTGGGCGGCGCCCTGCCGGTGATTTTCGCTTGGGCGTCACACGGGCCGACGTATGCGGTGATTGTGGTGGCGTTCATCGTCGTATACCAGCAGATCGAAAATCTGATCTTGTCTCCGAAGATTTCGCAGCGCACCATGGATTTGAACCCTGCAATCGCCTTCCTGTGCGTGCTGATTTTCGGCTCGCTGTTCGGCGCTCTTGGCGCTTTCCTCGCGTTGCCGATTACCGCCAGCCTGCAAGCCATTTTCCGTGCGTGCACGAAACGCTATGACTTGATTGATTCCCCGCTGATGAACGATCCGGAGCCGAAGAAGAAATCCAAGGTCGTCGAAGGCGCAGAGGCATTCAGCGAGCATGTCATCAAACCGATGAGCGAGCGTATGCCCCGCGTGGCGCAAAGCTCCGGCTCGCATGTTCCGGGGGGTAAGGAACTGCGTGAATTGCAGGAGCAGATGTACCAGCATACTTCGGAAACCACACCAGGTGACGATGTCCCGACCGTGGCGATTCCCAAGGGCGTGATCACCCCCGAAGCCAAACCGCTTAAGGGCACCGACGAAGCCGAATACCATCAGCATGGAGTCTTCGGTGCGCCGGACCGCGATGTTGATGCGGAGCCTGAAGTTCACGTGGCGACTGAAGCTCCTCAGACACGTGAAGCTTCCCAGACACGTGAAGCTCCCGGGACGCGTGATGCCACCGTAGCTTCTGAGCCTTCCAAGACCGCCGACAACCCGAAGTCTCCGCACCGTGCGCAAGAACGCGCCCAATCCGATGACAATCCCAGAAAGAAGTGGCACTGATGGTCCTGCTGTCCGTCCTTGATGTTCTCCTGATGATTCTCGGTGGCGCCGGACTGGTGTACCAGGCAATCTGTGTGGTCGCCTCGCTGTTCGCCAAGCAGATCACCTTCCCTGACGCGCCCATGGATACGCGGTATGCGGTGCTGATTTCCGCCCGCAACGAGGAAGCCGTCATCGGCAACCTCATCAATTCGATCCGCTCACAGACCTATCCTTCACAACTGGTGGATATCTGGCTGGTGGCGGACAATTGCACCGACAACACCGCGGGACTGGTCCGTGATATGGGATGCCACGTCGTCGAACGCTTCAACAAGGATCAGGTCGGCAAAGGCTACGCGTTGAGCTATCTGCTGGATCATATGATCAACGAAGGCGTGACCGACCGTTATGACGCATTCTTTGTATTCGACGCGGACAACCGCCTTGACAAGCATTACATCGAGGAGATGAACAAGGCGTTCCATGCCGGATTCAAAATCCTCACCAGCTACCGCAACTCTGTCAACCTTGCCGATAACTGGGTCTCTTCGGGGTCCGCGCTATGGTTCATCCGCGAATCGCGATTCCTCAACAACTCGCGCATGCTGTTCGGCTCGAGCTGCCATGTGGGTGGCACGGGGTTCATGTTCTCCCAGGAAATCATGCGCCGCAACCGTGGATGGAAGTTCCACCTGCTTACCGAAGACCTTGAATTCAGTATGGACTCTGTGCTTCACGGCGACCGGATCGGCTACTGCGGCACCGCGATCCTCTACGATGAGCAGCCGGTCACTTTCGGGCAGAGCTGGCGTCAGCGTCTGCGTTGGAGCAAGGGATTCCTGCAGGTGTTCCGCTATTATGGTCCGGCGCTCATCAAGCGTGCGGTGCGCGAACGTGACTTCTCTTGCATCGACTTCACCCTGGTGCTCTGCCCGTTCATGGTGCTCGGCATCGCCAGGTTCCTGCTGGGCTGCCTGTTCGCGGCATGCGGGTTCGTCACATGGCAGAGCCAGCTGAACTCGATTGGCGGTTGGACCTACGGCATCGTGCTCGGCGTGCTGGGCATGATGGGACTTGCGGCATTGACCTGCGTCGCTGAACGCGGGCAGATCGGTGCCACTAACAAGGAGCTGTTCGCCTACGTGCTCAGTTTCCCAATCTATATGCTCAGCTATGTACCGATTTCCTTCCAAGCGGTGTTCTCGAAAGCCGAATGGAAGCCGATCGAGCACCGGGGCAAATAACCGACAGGCGGCTGCGGCTGTCACCACACCGCTGCCACGCAGGTCGCACGACGACATCCGGAAAGCCCCTGCTGACACGTTCAGCGTGGGCGCTAAGCTAGGTCTGCACCGGCCCGCCTGCAAATCACGCGGGATAACCAAGGTGAAATGACCGTCCGACGGAAGGAGTGCGTGGTGGGAGCACGGGTGGAGCTGCGCAAGCAAAAGCGGACGCAAACGAGCCGGCTGTTGCGCATCGCCGTATCATCCGCCGTGACCATGCTGCTGGTCATCGGCTACGCCATCGGCGATATGACTGACATCCTGCCCGGAGTGCTCACCTTGTCCGACGTCTCCAATCCCTCCTATGCGAGCCCGCAATCCGCACGCGCGGCATCGGTCCTCACCGGCAAAGCCGACAGAACACGTGCCATTGACGCCACCGCTGCACAGCAGTTGATCGACACATTCGCCGCGGATCCCAGCGTCGGAACTGATTTCTCCATCGTCATCGCGGATGCGAAAGGCACTGTCGTCGCGAGCCATGAGCCACAAGCCCAGCGCGAGCCGGCATCGACCATGAAAACATTGACGGCGCTCGCCGCCGCTTCGGTTCTGGACATGGGCTCAACACTGGAGACAGGAACCTACCTCGAAGGCAGCGGGCAATCCGCCACCATTTATCTCAAAGGCAGCGGGGACATGCTGCTGGGCTCCGGAGAAAGCGACCCCAATCATGTCAACGGGAGGGCGGGCTTGGGAACGCTCGCGAAAAACACCGCTGCGGCGCTCAAACAACGAGGTATCACATCGGTCACGCTGAAATACGACGATACGGTGTTCGCCGATCCGCGCTACCCGGCGACCATCGCGCAGAACAACCCGGGCAATATGTATTACACGGCGGTGTCTTCGATGGCGGTTGACGGCGGGCGCCAATGGACCGCCGATGACAAGCACGACCCCGACCTGTTCACCAGTTATCCATTGCTTTCCATGACTCCCGCGGCAGATGCGGCATCGACATTCGCACAGCGCCTTACGCAATACGGCATCACGGTGAACGGCAGCCCGTCCGCACAGCGTGTGCCCCAGGGGCTGTCTCCGATTGCGACCGTCCAGTCCGCGACGCTTGCCGAAATCATGGCGTTCACATTGCGACACTCCGACAACACGCTCGCTGAGGAATTCGGCCGTCTGTTGGCCAACGCGACCGGCAACGAGAACAGTCCCACCGGGGCGACTACGGCCGTCAAACAGGAGCTCGACAAACTGGGCGTGTCTACCAACGGGCTTGTGATGGCCGACTGCTCCGGCCTGTCCGACGGCTCAAGGCTCACTGCCACCACGTTGGTGGAGGTCCAGGAGCGCAATGTCAAGATTGGCGCGGCGGTGGCACAGGCGGAAGGCCTGTCCATCCCCGGACTCGTCGGCACGGCGAAGACCCGTCTGACCGACCAGTCGGTGGCCGGCCAGTTGCGCGTGAAAACCGGCAGCCTCGCACAGGTCACCTCAATGGCGGGCAATGTATCCCGGACCAAAGGTGGGTTGCTGTCCTTCGCCGTGATCGTCAACAATCCAACGAATCTGTATTCGGCACGAATCGCCATCAACACGTTCATGAGCTCGTTGGCCGGGCTGTAAAGGGCTGTAACGGGCTGTAAAGATCATATAGGGCTGTAGAGAGCAGAGGCTGTAAGGAGTCGGTATGGCATACACAGCAACCTTGAAATCCGCCATCGGCCAGCTGCGCGGATGCTTGGAACGGGCTGGCCTCGGACGGCAGGACGAACGATTCGCGCAGCACGGCACACACACTCCCGTGGGCGATGCGCCTCTCGTTCTGGTCGCATGCTCGGGCGGCCGCGATTCCCTGGCACTCGCCGCGCTCGCCCACATCGTGTGCGGAACCTTGGGATTGCGCTGCGGAGCTATGATTATCGATCATCGCATGCAGGAAGGGTCCGCCGGCGTGGCTACGCAAGCGGTGAGCACGTGTGTGGATTTGGGACTTGACCCGGTGATTATGCGCATTGTGCACGTCGATCCCGACGGCAACGGCCCAGAGGCGGCGGCTCGGGACGCCAGATACGAGGCGATGTTCGACGAGGCGCGCGCGTGCGGTGCGCGGGCCATTCTGCTCGCCCACACGAGGGACGACCAGGCAGAAACCATCATCATGGGGTTGATGCGTTCCGGCGGCGTCGACGTGTTGGACGGCATGCGCGAATGCACCCACCGGTATGACGACGTGATGTTGCTGCGTCCGTTCCTTGGCATCACACGGAAGCAGACGACTGCGATATGCCGCGATTTGAAAATCAGCTGGTGGGATGACCCGACCAATGGCGACCATATTCCTCCGGGGGAGCGGTTGCCGCGTAACTACCCGTTGCGTTCGCGGATCCGGCACGACTTGATGCCGTTGCTCGACGACATCGCGGGCGGCGACATGGCCGGTCATCTCGCCCAATACACCGATATTGCCGCCAGAGACCGGGATTATCTCGTTTCCCAGGCATGGGCCGCCTACGATTCCGTCGTCACGCCGGATGATACCGAAGGGAGCCTCGGGTGTTCGCTGGACGCGAGGGCGATGTTCTTCCTGCCTGCCGCAATCAGAATACGAGTGATTGCGATGGTGTGTGCGAATCTCGGCATTGACGCGTCAATACAGCACATCGAATCGATCGAGCGTCTCATCGTTGACTGGCATGGCCAGGGGGCGGTGTCGCTTCCCAGTGGTTACCAAGCTTTCCGCAAGAAACTCGTCATTCGCCTGTGCCAAGATAGTGGGCATGAAAATCGCTGATGTTCAAGACCAGATCGACCACGAGTTGATCAGCAAGGCAGATATCCAAAAGAAAATCAATGAGGTCGCGGCGAGGGTGAGCGAGGACTACCGCGACAAGAACCCTCTGCTTGTCGCCGTGCTCAAAGGAGCGGTCAACACCATAGTCGCTTTCTCACAGGCGATGAGCATCCCGGTGCAGATGGATTTCATGAGCCTGTCCAGCTATGGGTCGGGAACGTCAAGCAGCGGCACGATTACGGTACGCCAGGATTTGTCGACGGATGTACGCGGCCGCAACGTGCTCATCGTTGAGGACATCGTGGATTCCGGGCGTACGCTCGCATGGTTGGTCGAGGAACTCAAGCGCCGAGGTGCACAATCCGTGGAGGTCTTCGCGCTGTTGGAGAAGCCGTCCCGTCGTGAAGTCGACGTGCAGGTAAAGTACAAGGGGTACGAGGTCCCTGACGAGTTCGTCGTCGGATTCGGCCTCGATTATGACGAACGCTTCCGCAATCTCGATTCGATCGCGGTGCTGAAGCCGGAAGTATACCAAGGAGAACAGGCATGAGCTATCCGCAAGGCCCGCAGCAGCGGCCGCCTATGGGCGGAAACAACGGCAATCCATTCCGCCGTGGCGATTCCGATAACTCGCCGAAGGGAGGCAACGGGGATCACCCGTGGTGGCAGTCCCCTTGGCTGTGGGTCGTGGTGCTGGTGCTGCTGACCATCGGCGCGTTCCAACTCTTCGCCTCCAGCGGCACACAGACCATCAACACGCAGGACGGTCTGAAACTGCTTGAGGACGGGCAGGCCACTTACGCCGAAGTGATCGACAACCGGCAGCTGGTCAAGCTTGAGCTCAAGAACGACTACACGAAGACCGACGCACAGGGCAAGACGCATAATTACGGCAAGAACGTCCAGTTCTACTACACCTTCGCCCAAGGCGCGGATATCATCAAGGCCGTGCAGAAGGACGACCCGAGTGACGGCTGGACCTCCAACATGCAGCAGACGAGCGCGATGTCCTATCTCATCACGTCCATCCTGCCGTTGGTCATTTTCCTGGGGCTCCTGTGGTTCATGATGAGCCGCATGAGCAACGGCATGCTCGGTATGGGCGGGCGCAAGAACAGCGGAAAGCTGCTCGAAGGACAGACCCCGAGCACCCGGTTCGCCGACGTCAAGGGTGAGGACGCTGCACTGCAGGAGGTCGAGGAAATCAAGGACTTCCTCAAGGATCCGTCCAAGTACAAGGCCCTGGGTGCCCGCATTCCTCGCGGTGTGCTGCTCTACGGTCCTCCTGGAACCGGTAAGACGCTGCTCGCGCGCGCCATCGCAGGCGAGGCGGGCGTGCCGTTCTACGCGACTTCCGGCTCGGACTTCGTTGAGATGTTCGTCGGCCTCGGCGCCTCCCGTGTGCGCGAACTGTTCGACGAGGCGAAGAAGAACGCCCCGGCCATCATCTTTATCGACGAAATCGACGCTGTCGGCCGTAAGCGTGGCTCTGGTATGAGCGGCGGGCATGACGAACGCGAGCAGACCCTCAATCAGCTGCTCGTCGAGATGGACGGCTTCGACAACGATACGAACCTGATCATCATCGCCGCGACGAACCGCCCCGATGTGCTTGATCCCGCGTTGCTGCGTCCGGGGCGTTTCGACCGTCAGGTCGCCGTCGAGGCTCCGGATCTGGAAGGCCGCGAGGCGATTTTGAAGGTCCATGCCAAGGGCAAGCCGTTCGTGCCGGACGTCGACCTGCATATGGTCGCCGTGCGTACGCCTGGCTTCACGGGCGCCGATCTGGCGAACGTGCTCAACGAGGCCGCGCTGCTGTGCGCCCGTGCCGGTGCCCAGCTGATTGACAACCGTGCCATCGACGAGGCCATCGACCGTGTGCAGGC
>NZ_JBJEIH010000009.1:0-3291 GCF_051876855.1 Bifidobacterium sp. | reverse complement strand
CCCCGCCCGTACTCGGAGCGCACCGCGGAAATCATCGACGAGGAAGTTGACAAGCTGATCGAGAACGCGCACACCGAAGCGTGGAACGCGATCAACGACAACCGTGACATCCTTGACGAGCTGGTCCGCCAGCTGCTGGTCAAGGAGACCCTCAACGAGAAGGAACTTGCCGAGATCTTCGCGAATGTGAAGAAGGCTCCGAAACGTGAGGTGTGGCTGTCCGACGAACGTCGACCGGATTCCGACAAGCCTCCGGTCGAGATTCCGGACTCACTCAAACGCGGTGTCGGAATGAAGCCGGGCGAGTGACCATATGGATTCCATACGATTGACGGGGATTCGCGCCGCCGCAGGGCAGGGCGGATCCCCGTCCGTTTGTTCTGGCCATGATGACGGGCCGCGGTGGCGTGATTTATGTGCGGATGTCACGGTCACACTTGATTTGCGGGGAGCCATCGCCGGTGATGACATCACACAAACCGTGGATTACGCCCAACTGACCGATCGGGTGCGGCAGGTCATGGCGGCCGGCTCGTACGAGTGTGCGCTGGTGGAAACGATTGCAGGACGCATCGCGCAGGCGGTGCTGCTGTCCCACAGGGTTCATTCGGTTGATGTCGTGCTTCATGCCGGGCATCCGCTCGGTGCGGATGTCGATGAAATCGTTGTGAATGTTCATCGTCTGGCGGACGAGGACAGCCATGACGGCGCTACGCCGGCGGCGCAGGCGAGCGGATTAGTGCCGAGGCAAGACAGCGGTGAGAGCGGCGGCGATGCGTACGCCGGCAACCCGTCAGATGGCGGACGACACAGCGCCAGCCAATCCGGCGTCCCAGAAAGGCATGCCAATCCCACGCGAGTGCCGGCGCAGCAACCTTCCCACGCCGTAATCGCCATGTGTGGTGGCAGCGGGGACGGGGAACACCTGATGCGCGCCGCGGTTGTCGCCTTGGACAGTGTGCCCGGCAACCAAGTGACCGGAATCTCGCCGCTGTACCACGTCAGCGCCATCGACGGCCCGGATTCAATGTCAGCGGTGGTGCTTGTCGATACGCGGCTGGACCTTGCCGCACTCAGCCACCTGTTGGCTTCCATCAACGACAAGCATCGCGACACACTTGCATTGCACGCGGTGACCATGCGCTCTGATGCCGAAGACGGCCGGCATGAACAGGTCGGCTGGCAGGAAGCGAAAACCAAGGCGTCGATCCTCGCTCCGTGGATGGATATTGAGCCGGATGCCAGCTTTGACGGCGACCCGCTGTCCTACCTGTTGGCGCTCGCTCCGGATGCGACGCAAGTGGGGTTGTTGTCGGACAGCTGGATTCTAGGAGGAATGCAATGAACAGCACGGACGAAACGAACCGTCAAGCCGGTCAAGCCGGTCAGGCCGCTACTGCCGCTACTGCCGCTACGGCCGGCGCGGCTGGTGCTCCAGGCCTAGCCCATCAGCCAGGCATGCCCGATGACGGCATTGACGATGCGGCGATCCGCACCGCCGTGAGGATGTATCTCAAAGCAATCGGCGAAGACCCGGATCGCGATGGCCTGCTCGACACTCCCGATCGGATCGCCCGCGCTTCGCATGAGCTGTTCGCGGGTCTGCACAGCAATCCGCAGCAGGTCCTAGAGAAGCGATTCCCGGTGGACACCGATGAAATGGTTCTGGTACGCGATATCGAACTGTATTCGGTGTGCGAACATCATCTGCTCCCGTTCCACGGCGTCGCACACGTCGGCTATATCCCCTCGCACGGGGCCGTCGTCGGGCTGAGCAAACTCGCGCGGCTGGTGGACGTATACGCGCGCCGCCCGCAAGTCCAGGAACGGCTCACCCAGCAGATTGCGGACGCGCTTATGGAGTATGCAGATGCGCGCGGTGTCATCGTGGTCACGGAGTGCGAGCATTTGTGCATGTCCATGCGGGGCGTCAAAAAATCCCAGGCCCGTACCACGACATCGGCGGTTCGCGGAATCATGAAGAACCCGACGACCAGAGCCGAAGCGATGAGCCTGATCTTCTCGCAGCGGTGAACACGGAAAGAAGGACAATACATGGACCAAGCGTTGCAGGCGCTGCACGATGCCCCCAACACCATGGTGATGGGTGTGCTCAATATCACCGAAGATTCGTTCTCGGACGGAGGCAAGTGGCTTGACCCCCAGGCTGCCGCTGAGCATGGCCGTGCATTGGCTAAGGCGGGGGCGCAGATTATCGATATCGGCGCCGAATCCACTCGTCCCGGCGCCAAACGCGTGAGCGAACAGGACGAGCTCAATCGCGTGCTCGGTGCGGTTCATGCGCTTGCGGATACCGGCGTGCCGCTGTCCATCGACACCACTCGTGCCAGTGTGGCCGAAGCGGCCTTGGAAGCAGGCGCGTCGATTATCAACGATGTGTCAGGCGGCCGTTTGGATCCACAGGTTCCGCATGTGGTCGCCGAACACGACTGCTTGTATATCGTCCAGCATTGGCGCGGCTGGCTTTCAGGCTCGCACGGCGCGACCCCGGATGCCGATACCTCCGTGTACACGGGCGGTGTCATGCACGATGTCCGTGAGGAGCTGCTCAGACAGGTCGACGATGTTCTGGCCGCCGGAGTCAGGCCAGAACAGATCATCATTGATCCGGGGCTGGGGTTCTCCAAGCCGAGCGCGGCGCATAATTTCCCCTTGCTCGTCGGCTTGGATACCCTGCGTGCGAGCGGGTATCCGGTACTGATTGGCGCATCTCGCAAGCGTTTCCTCGCTGATGCGGGGATCGATGCCGGCAATATGGCGGCGCGGGATGATGCGACCGCCGCATTGTCCGCCATGTGCGCCGAACATGGCGCGTGGGCTGTGCGTGTCCATGATGTCGCCAAATCACTGGCCGCCGTCACGATGGGCACCATGTGGCGGACCTACGCGAACGCATGATGTGGGCTGATTAGACGCTGAACTTGGGCTGAATCCGGCATTCGTTATTTGGAAAGGAGCTGCGCACATGGACACCATCACGCTCACTGGAATCCGCGCGCAAGGTACGCACGGCGTGCTGGAGCATGAGCATACGCGGCCTCAGCCGTTCATCGTTGATGCGGCGATCGAGCTTGATCTCAACGCCGCCGGCCGGTCTGACGCGCTCGATGACACGGTGGATTATGGCCGGGCGGCGAAGGTGATTGTTGGGATCATTGAGGGGGAGCATGTCGACCTGATTGAACGGCTCGCCCAGCGTATCGCCGACGCGTTGCTCGCATTCGAACAGGTTAGGCGGGTCACGGTCACCGTTCATAAGCCGCATGCGCC
>NZ_JBJEIH010000008.1:0-3436 GCF_051876855.1 Bifidobacterium sp. | reverse complement strand
AGAGAAGGGCGGTTGACGGGTAAATTCGAGCAGATCAGTTCCCGCGTACGTTTCGAGAGTCAGCAAGACAATCCCTCGCCACTGGTATGGCTGGATGATGAGGAATGCCATGACACAGCACGTGCACGGTTGGAAGAACTTTCGCCTGCGGCTCCGGTGTTGATGATTCGTCCGGATGAGCGCATCGGTGCCTCTCGCCGGCAGTGGAAGCTGATTCAGGATTTCATCGCGCATCCGGACGCGTACCCGACCGTCACACTCGATGAGGAACCTACGATTCGAAGCCGCTCCGGACATCTTGGGCTGTAGCGGTCAAAATGCGGAAGGACGGGAATCGCATGAACTGTACAGCATACACGACAGCGCCAGACTCCGATCGATATTGAATTGGGGGTGTCTAGCGCTGTTGTTGTTGCCGTATCTGGTGATTCAGTGTTTTAGCTGATTCTTGAACAGCTGAATCGCCTCAATTGGGATGTTGGCAGTGTAAGCGAGGTCCATGTCATGGATTTCTTTGACGAGGTCTTCCATGCTCATCACGGGGATGCCCGTATATTCCGCCCTTGTGCTGGTCGGGGAATTCGGGTCGATTACGACATTGCGAACCGCCGACCAGCGCACATCGCTGACATCCGGAGTGCCTTCCGGTCCCGGAACGAAGCAGATCACCCATTTCGCACTGATCTGGTACCGGTCGAGCAGTGGTCTCCAAGCTCCGGCTTGACGCACCATGTTCTGCGACGTGGGTAGCGTGACCAGGCCGTTCGGGCCCGTCACGAACGCGTGTTTGGCCTTGCTGGTGCGTGCGATGGTGTTGTCTCCCATGCAGATGTACTTGGTGTCCTTGCCGCCTTTGTAGTACTTTGCGTCAACGAACCAGGCATGTAATTGTCCGGCATGGTCAATGCCGAGCAGCACACAGTCAATGTCTGCGGTTGTTTTCTGCCCACGATCATTCAGGCCATACAGGCTATAGAATGCATCAACATTCAAACCACCCTCGTTGAAGGCGGCGATGATACCGGCAAGGACGCGCTCGCCTTTGCTGCCGGACTTGATGTTTGATGTGGCAAATCCGCTGTTTTTCAGGCCGATTCCCGGAGTACCGTAGAGTTGCCCCTTCTGGCGCGCGGCATTGAGATCCGCTTTCATACCAGCATGGTATGCGTTGCCTTCTGAATCGCCATACAATTCCTTGGAGGCATCTTGGTCGACCACTCGGAATCCGTAGAAGTCGGGTTCTCCGGGTGCTGCTTGGGCGATTTGCGCGGCATTCACCACATCCATCAGCGGACCGGGGTCTTGCTGCTGCAACCAGTTCGCATCATCTTTGCAGATGGTATTCGCCACCAGTTTGATTGGCAACGATAGCAGTGCGAGGGCAATTACGGCTTCAATTATCGGCCAAGCGAGTTCATTGAGTCCGAGATGATCGCCAGGGTACAATCCAGAACTCGCCCGAATGAAGCTCTGATTCGCTGACATCGCAAGAAGCCATGCGGGGAGATTTGCTGCATAGCCCATGAGCGCATATTTGATTCTTGCGCTCCTGGAGTGCGATCCGGGGGTCTTCGAAAAACCGCTGAAGGAAAGCACCAGTCCAATCAGCGAACCGATGAATGTCAGTGCTACTGCGGCAGCATCGCTCATATACATGTCAGTCACCATCCACTTCAACAGATTCAACCGTCACGTTGCCATCACCTTCGGCAATGGCAGGGTTGCTTGTAGGGTACGTGCGAGTGCCAGCGGAGGAAGTAGTGCCGGAACCAGGTTCATTCTGCCTGCGTGCTCCGAATGACACGCTCGAGAAAATGGACGGATCTGGAGCCATATACGGACGGTTTTGCGTTCCTGCGCGCTGCGGTTGTTGTGGTGTGGGCGCAGATGCATGCTGATCCTTCTGATTCTGATAGATGTCGTAGCCCTTCGTGACGGCGAACAAGATCATACCCGGAATCAGCAGGCCGGTTGCCGGCTCGGAATTACCGCTGATGTATCCGCCGATTGCCATGAGGATGAGCGCGAGACCGCCATCGCTGGCGATGAGTTTTACCGTGACAATGGGGTGAGTGGTCAACAGCTTGAGATGCTGAACGGTCTTGACAAGAAACCAGATCACCGCGCCAAACAGGATGATGGCGCCTGCGAGGACATTAAAAACATGGGTCAACATGGATGATATTTCCTTCCTTGATATCGTTCTGTTTCATATGCGCTTGTAGTTGGAATCCAAGTTCCGTTCCTTGCGCCTATTGAGCACTACGGGACAATCGTCTTTTCTTGTGGTGCGGGAACGGTTTTGGATACTAGGAAACGCCAGAATTCTGGTGTTTCCTCGGAGTGTTGTATTGTGCCCGCTCGGGCGCGTCGGTGTTGTCGTGCGCCCGAGCGGGGGATTCGTGACCGGCGTCTGGTTTATTCCTGGGTCACTCCGTCGCGTTGAGCGAGGAACCGTAGATAGTACTGGATGGCCATACGCAGGTAGTTGCGGTTCACACGACGTGAGTTTTTGATGAACTCTGGGTCTGACATGATTGCGTCGTACACGGGCTTGAACTTTTCGTACGAGTCATAGTCGAAGGCCGTGGGCTGGACCTTGTCGGCGAGGGTGCTGCCGGTCTTGGCGAGGACTTTGGACATGTGACGCAGATGGCTCACCTGCGTCACAACGGTGATTTCGCTCAGCAGCTTGCCTGTGTGCGGTGACGGAGTCTGCAGCGCCCATCCGAGGAATTCCTTGCGGAGCGCATCAGAATCTGCGACGGCCGGTGCGGAATCAGATGGCGTTTCCGCGACCGTCTCAGCATGCGTGATGCGTTTCGCCGCATCGGCTTCTTGGCGGTCGAGTTCGAGGTCGACTTCGTCGGGTTCGATGTCCTCCTCCCACACCCACGGGCGGTCGGCGACCTCAAGGCCGTTGTCGAGTTCACCGTCATCGGCGAAACCGGTGAGCTCGGCGAACGCGATCGCTTCCTCGGCCGTGCCGAACCACGCGGCATTGTCCGCGATGCTCACCCATTCCGGCCGGGCGCCGTCCAGGTTGTCGTCATACAGGAAGAACCCGTCCTTGACACGACGAATCGCGTACTCAATACCATTCTCAGCAGTCATGATGACTTACCTTTCTGCGCTCTGTTGAGCGCGGTCTCTGGGAACCTGGCTGGTTCCTCGCACGTCCCATATATGCGTCCCGAATGGAGTCGGCGTGTCGTTGGGAAGTTGTTGCCGTGCGCAGCCCCTACATGCGTCCCCGATGCGCAAATCGACGATATTCGCTATTGGCGAACAAAATATGCTGTGTTCAACGATTTCCCGTTGTATGTGCGCTGTGAACTGATTGCGTTCGGTGTTATTCGGCTGCGCGCTTTTGGTGTCATCTTCTTCATTGCAAGGATGTACTGCGAAGTGCATTGTCGGAATAAAACCAAGTTGT
>NZ_JBJEIH010000007.1:0-18041 GCF_051876855.1 Bifidobacterium sp. | reverse complement strand
GGCTTCGCGCTGGTTGCGGATCATATCAAGTCGGCGTTCGATGGTCGCATCGCCTTCGCCGCACAGGTCGACATAGCGTTTGATGTCCTTGATCGACATTCCACCTGCTTTCAGGCAGCCGATGATGTTGATCATCGGCATGTCTTCATCGCGAAACACGCGCGCCCCGCCGCTGGTCCGCCCCACGAACGGCAGCAGTCCTTCGCTGTCGTAGTAGCGCAGCGTTGAGGTGGATACCCCGAGTTTCTTCGCCATCTGGCCGATGGTGTATGTCGCCATCAGCGACTCCTTTCCAGTAGTACGTACACGCATCTGCCGCCCCGGACGGAACCCCCGGAGCGGCAGAACGGCAATGGCACGGTTCGGTGTCAGCCTTCGACTTCGGACACCTTCACCAACGCCTTGACGACGCGGCGCGCATCCATGTCGGCGTAAGCCTGCGGCACCTCGTCCAGGGTGTACGTCTTGGTGAAGACGCGTCCCGGATGAATGTTGCCGACGAGCACTTCGCGCAACAGACGCTGGCGGGCGTAGGTGCGCACCGGAGCCGGGCCGCCCTTGATGCCGATATTGCGGTAGAAGGTGGCATCCGCCGGAATCTGCACGCCGTGAGGCAGACCCACGCGGCCGACGACGGCACCCGGACGGCCGACACGCAGCGCCGTGTTGAAGGACTGGGCGGAACCGACGCATTCAAGCACGGCATCGGCACCGGAACCCGTGAGCTCCATGACACGCTCGACCGCCGCGTCATCACGCTCGGGCACAATATCGGTGGCGCCGAATTCGCGGGCGATGGCGGCGCGATCCTCGTGACGGCTCATGGAGATGATACGGGTGGCACCCAGTAATTTCGCAGACAACACGCCGCACAGGCCCACGGCGCCGTCGCCGAACACGACGGCGGTGTCGCCTGGCTTTACTTCGGCGCTGACAGCCGCATGATAGCCGGTGCCCATCACGTCGGAGAGGGTCAGCAAATCGGCGAGCATGTCGTCATCGAAATCCTTGGGGCTTGCGGGGGCGCCCGGGATGTCGCCCTTCGCGAGCGCCTCGGAGACGTTCACCAGCGTTCCGTTGGCATGCGGGACATGCAGGTATTCGCTCTGGCAGCCTTCGCCTTCTGCACCACCAAAATAGCCGCCGTTCAGGCAGCTGGATTCAAAGCCGGCTTTGCACGCTGCGCATTCGCCGCAGCTGATGGGGAACGGCACGATGACGAAATCGCCAGGTTTGGCGACGGTCACATCGGCGCCGATTTCAGTCACGACGCCGATGGATTCATGACCGATCGGCGTTCCGGCTGAGTTCGCGTCCTGGCTGCGGTACGGCCACAGATCGGATCCACACACGCAGGTGCGCACGACGCGGATAATCAGGTCGCCTGGGTTCTTGATGGTAGGAATCGGGCGTTCTTCGACGCGCACATCGTGCGGTCCGTAATAGATGGTTGACTTCATGGCTGCTCCTTTGTATTGGGGTATTGCACTGGATTGGATGATGTATCGGTGCCGGTCAGCGGCAGACCGGCGGACGGCTCACGCGTCACGCGGCATACATCACGCGTTGAGCTTGTCGTACTCGGTCTGGTCAAGAAACTCCTGCCAATCGACGACCGACCCGTCCTCGCCGGCCGGCGTGATGGCGATATGAGTGAGCGTGGAATCCGCCGCAGCCCCATGCCAATGACGCACGTTCGGCGGGCAGACCACCACATCGCCGGCGTGCAGTTCGTGGGGCGGCCGCCCCTCCTGCTGCTCCCAGCCGCGACCGGCGGTGACCAGCAGAATCTGCCCCTTGGGGTGCGTATGCCAGCGGTTGTAGCATCCGCGGTCGAAGGTCACATTACCCGCGCCCGCGGCCGGCAGGCCACCAAGCATCTGTAGCCAGGCATGGCCGGTGAAATTCGGCCCGTCCGCCGGTTCACCCAACTCGAAGGGACCATGCACGGGCGCCGGTTCGGTGGCATCGTCGCCGTAGACCTTGCGCACGATACCGAACGCGCTCCACGCTTTCGGCCAGCCTGCGTAGAACGCGAGCTGGGTGACGATCTCCACCATCTCGTCGCGGGTCACGCCGTTCTTCTTAGCCAGCGCGATATGGGATTCCAGTTGTGGGAACAGCCCCTGCGCCATCAATGCCGCGCACGTGACCATGCTGCGGTCGTGCAACGACAGCGAATCCTCGCGGCTCCACACCTCGCCGAACAGTACGTCATCGTTGAGATGCGCGAACACCGGGGCGAGATCGCCAAGATTGTCGCGCCCTGCGGTCTGTTTGATTGCCATGCCCATCACCTTGCCTTCCTGCGGATCGGCTTGTTTCGGATTCCGAATCGTCCCGGTTTCCGGCCGGTTCCTTCCGGCCGGTTTCCTGAAATTCCGTCCGTCGGGTTGCCCGGAACGCTTTCATATCCGCGATGTGATACCTCAACCCTAAAGGTTCAAGTTCACTTGAAGTCAAATGGCGACACGCCGGAATGATCAAGCGACCGTATCCCGCCCCCTCCGTAAGGTGGAGGCATGACAATCACGGTTTCGACGGATGGATCAGCACTAGGCAATCCGAACGGCCCGATGGGGTGGGCATGGGCCGACCATACGCCGCACGCAGGCGGGACTCCCGGGCACGAGCACGAGGGCGATTGCGACGCCGGCGGCGCCTCGAACGGCACCAACCAGATCGGTGAGCTGTGCGCGGTGCTTGAAGCCTTGCGCGCTCATCCAGGCGCTGAGCCGCTCGTGATCGAATCCGACTCGCAGTATGCCATCAACTGTTCCACGACCTGGGTGCGCGGTTGGAAAAAGCACGGTTGGAAGAACTCGCAGGGCAAGCCGGTGAAAAACCGCGAGCTCATCGCCGCCATCGACCGTGAGATCTCGCAACGGCCCGGACCGGTGAAATTCGTGTGGGTCAAGGGGCATAATAACAATCCCGGCAACGAAAAAGTCGACCACCTCGCCCACGGGTATGCGGGCGATTGCCGCAGCGGTGTCAAACCGGGGTATCTGCCGCTTGAAGGCTGGCAGTCGCTGCTCGCCTCGGAATACGCGAAGGGCACCGTCGTGCCCGAAGACGCGCACATGCTGATGGAAGGGAAGATTTCTGCGGCCGAATACCATCTGGGACGCGCCGAAGATACCGGCGGCGTGCCTAGTGCGGATAGCAGGCAACATACAGACAGCAAGCAGATCGCCGGCGGAGGGCCGGTTTTGCGGACGACTTCGGGCACGCGCCACGCCGATTCACTGGCGGAGCGGCTCGCCGAGCCGGAGGGCGTGCCGGATGACTTGCCGGATTATCGCGCCGCTGCGGGCTCCTCGGATGCGGTGAATGCCGAAGATACGGCAACCGCCGCTGCCGGCAAGGGCAATACGGCCTCCGATACCGCATCGGTCTCCGATGTTGCACCAGCCGCCATTGATTCCGCCACTACCACAACCGTCGAGGCCACCGAATCAGGCAACAGCGAGACAGAGACATCCCCCGCTGCCGACCAAGCCGCACCCACGCACAACACCGCCGCCGCATCCGTCACGCCCACATCATCAGGCGCGAACCGTCTACGCCCGGTCCCGGGCCTGACGCTTTCTGGCACGCTACGGTTCTCCCCGCCGCCGTCCAGCAGCCCGACATACAGCGGCGAGCCCCGCCATATTCACGGGCTGGTGGAAATCGACGGATATGTGCAAGGCGACGGCTCCATCGAACTCAACGGCGCCCGATTCATGCTTGGGTAGGCGGGCGGCAGTCAGTGGGACGATGGGCCCGATCTGCGAAGCATCAAAGGTCATCACATCATAGTCACGCTGTAAGCCGAGCCAGAATTGAGGCCGCACCGCGAAATACCGCCGCATCGATACTATAGAAGCAGGCTTCGGCGCATTATGCGAGGCGAAGCGACATCGTGACGGCCGGCCCGGGATCGACCCGCGGCTGGCTGCCATGATGTCTGTCATTCAGCGAGCTCAAAGGAGCATTATGGACAAGGCACAGCAAGACGCATTGAAGAAGGCAGCCGGCATCGAAGCCGCGAAGCTCATCCAGGATGGCATGATCGCCGGTCTCGGCACCGGTTCGACCGTGCGCTTCCTGGTGGACGAGCTCGGCCGCCGCGTACAGGAGGAAGGCCTCAAGTTCACCGGCGTCACCACCTCCCGTCGCACGCAGGAGCAGGCCGAGGGCTACGGCATCAAGATTGTGAACATCGACGATGTGGACCACATCGACATCACCATCGACGGCGCCGACGAGGTCGACAAGAACTTCAACGGCATCAAGGGCGGCGGCGCTGCCCTCCTGTGGGAGAAGATTGTGGCGATCAACTCCAACAAGGTCGTGTGGATCGTCGACCAGTCCAAGGTCGTCGACACCATCGGCAAGTTCCCGCTGCCGGTCGAGGTCATCCCCTTCGGCAATGGCCAGGTGATCCGCAAGTTCGAGGCGAAGGGCTACAAGCCGACGCTGCGCCTGGACGCCGAGGGCAAGCCGGTCCTCACCGACGAGAACGACTACGTGGTGGACCTGCACCTCGGGCGCATCGACCACCCGCAGGAGCTGGCCGAGGATCTCATCCACACCGTGGGCGTGGTGGAGCACGGCTTGTTCCTCAACATGGTCGACCAGGTCATCGTCGGCGATCCGGCGGGCCCGCGCGTGCTCACCAACCCGAATAAGTGAGCGTGTAAATCCTCCCTTTCAAACCCCCGCGGCAACCCACGGGGGTTTCTTTTACGGCCTGAGCGGGTATCTGCGGTACAAATCCGCCAACATACGGCCATTGTCGTCGGGAACTGCCCGAATCCGCCACACATCAGACATAAGAGATTCAGTGGAATGGCTGGGGATACACTGAATAGGGTGCGTTGACGCACATCCGATACGATGCCCTATCGCAGAAAGGCAAACCCGATGACCGACATGACGGCCGACACGGCAGACGAATCCCATTCCATCGACACCATCTGTGTCCAGGGCGGCTGGCAGCCAAAGAACGGCGAGCCCCGCACACCCCCGATCGTCCAGTCCACCACATTCAAATACACGAGCAGCGAGCAGATGTCCCGCTTGTTCGATCTGTCCGAATCCGGGTATTTCTATACCCGCTTGTCCAACCCGACGAACGATGTCGTCGCCAAGAAGATCTGCGAACTCGAGGGCGGCACCGCGGCCATCCTCACGAGCTCCGGCCAAGCGGCGAACTTCTTCGCGCTGTTCAACGTCTGTTCCGCAGGCGACCATATCGTCGCTTCGAACGCCATCTACGGCGGCACGTACAACCTTATCAACGTGACCATGCGCCGCATGGGCATCGACTGCACCTTCGTGCACCCGGACTGCACACCCGAAGAGCTCGACGCCGCGTTCCGCCCCAACACGAAGGCCGTGTTCGGCGAATCCATCGCCAATCCCTCGCTCATGGTGCTTGACTTCGACAAGTTCGCCGCCGCTGCACACAAGCATGGCGTGCCGCTGATCGTCGACAACACCTTCCCGACGCCCGTCAACTGCCGTCCGTTCGAGTACGGCGTCGACATCGTGACGCATTCGACCACCAAGTACATGGATGGCCACGGCTCGTGCGTGGGCGGCGCCATCGTGGATTCCGGCAATTTCGACTGGATGGCCCACGCCGACAAGTTCCCGGGCCTGACTACCCCGGACGATTCCTACCACGGCGTGACCTACGCCAAGGAGTTCGGCAACGGCGGCGCGTTCATCACCAAATGCGTGGCGCAGCTCATGCGTGACTTCGGCTCAATCCCCTCGCCGTTCAACGCGTGGATTCTCGGCCAGAACCTCGAGGATCTGGGGCTGCGCATGCGGCGCCACTGTGAGAACGGCTATCAGGTGGCGAAGTTCCTCAACGAGGATCCACGCATCTCGTGGGTCAACTACCCCGGCCTCGAAACCGACAAATACTATGAGCTCGCGCGCAAGTACATGCCGAACGGCACGTGTGGTGTCATCGCCTTCGGCGTACCCGGGGGCCGCGAGAAAGTCTCCGCGTTCCTCGACCATTTGAAGCTCGTGTCCATCGCCACGCATGTGGCCGATTCGCGCTCGTGCATCCTGTATCCGGCCGGCACTACGCATCGTCAGCTCACCGAGCAGCAGCTCAAGGAGGCGGGCGTCGGCATCGACCTCGTGCGTCTGAGCTGCGGCCTAGAAAACGCCGACGATATCATCGCCGACTTGAAGCAGGCCATGGACGCTGTGCTCTGAATGTCCGTGCGCACGGTCCTGTGTGCAGTAATAACGTGAATAGCCGAACCGCGAACAGATGGCAATCCCGCCCGTTCGCGGTTTTCTTTTCCGGCGTATGGTCACCAAATCAGGTTGCGTATGCCCGGACATTCGCAACCTGACGGATACCAACGGACACCACCTTCTTCCACAGCGTTTCCGCGGGCCCCGCATACCCGGACATACACAACTCGACAGATGCCACCGGGCGCCCTCCCCACTCATGATGATGTGCCCGACGCCGCATGCCCGGACATACACAACTCGACGGATGTCACCGGAGTTCGTCCTCCTCCACAGCAATCCCGCGAGTCCCGTATGCCTTGGCATACACCACTCGACCGTTCCCGCCCAATATCACCGCCGACGATGCGGCTCTCCCGGATCACGCATGCCCGGACATACACGGCTCGACGGATACCACCGGATACCATCATCTTCCAAGGCATTTCCACGGGTCGCGTACACCCGGACATACGCAACTCAACGGATACCACCGGAGTCCGCCCTCCCCCACAGCAATCCCACGGGTCGTGCATGCCCGGACATACACAACATGCCTATGCGTCCTCTTGTCAACCGGTTACGCCGAAGCCGCGTCCGGGGGTTATTGGCCAAAATGTGTGTCCGGACGTCACCAGCTCCCGACAGACGCTCCGGCAAGGCAAAGAAAAAGCCCCTCCGAAGAGGGGCCTGAGCTGTGAGCTACTCGCAATGTATTACGCGAGGCTTCACCGGTGCAACTACTTGCGCTGGTGACGAGTCTTACGCAGCAGTTTGCGGTGCTTCTTCTTGCTCATCCGCTTGCGGCGCTTCTTGATGACGGAACCCATCTGAAGCCTCCATTCCTATTACCGAAAGATTGCAACTCGCCTAATACTACACGCATTCAGCGACTTTGGATAACGACATTCCGACGGCACACGCGAAAGCGCGCTGTACCTTCGTCACAGCGGGAATTTCTGGCAGAAAGTCGTTACCGCCTCGCTCGGACCGTTCGCCTGGAACACCGCGGTATCGTTGAGCCAGACAGCGACCGCTTTCTTGCTGTCGGAGGCGTCCTTGCGAATCACATAGCTGCCGGTAGTCTTGCCGCTGACCTTGACATTGCCGGATGCGATCTCGTCGCCAGTCAGCGAGGCGGTCAACGTCTCATACTGCTTTTTCGCATCATCTGCACTGGACCATTGTGCGGTAATCAGTGAGATGTTCTTTGTGTCATCCCCAGTGGAATACGTCATCGTGTACTCTTCCAGCGGTGACGTGGATGTCCAGTTCGCGCTCGGATTGGCGTCGGTACGCGCATAATTGACCACGCTGTCCGGCATGGCTTTCAGCAAACTGGTCGCGTCAGCGGGCAAGGCCTTCGCGGAAATGGTCGGAGTCGATGGAGCTTTTGCACTCGCTGACTTCTTGCCGCTCGCCGTCGAGCTGGTGGTCGGCGCACTCGCCGGTGTCGTCGTCTTGTTGAGCGCCCAGCCGGGCCAGATGAATGCCGACAGCAATGCCAGCACGATAACCACCGCCGCCACTGCGATCACCGCGGTGAGCTTGCCATGGGATGAGGATTGTTGAGTGTTCGCCATACGGTTTATTCTCGCACAGCGGCATGACGCGTGCCTGGCACCATCGGGAACGCACGTTGAGCCCGCCGCGCAATGTCGCGAAAGTTCGGTAGCTTCGGCACTATGGCAAAGACTACGACGCAGTACGTGTGCACAGAATGCGGCTGGAACGGCCCCAAATGGTACGGACGCTGCCCAGAATGCGGCCAATGGGGCACGGTCGAGGAGTTCCATGAGGCGCGTCCCGCCGCAAAATCGCGCACCGCCGCCCCCGGGCGCACCTCGCGCACGCAGGCGCAGACCGTGGTGGGCGAGGGTACGGTCAAGCCAATCAGCGAAGTCGGCACGGAAAGCGTCGCCCGCATCCCCACCGGATTCGGCGAATTCGACCGTGTGCTAGGCGGCGGCATCGTCCCCGGTTCTGTCGTTCTGGTCGCCGGCGAGCCAGGTATCGGCAAATCAACGCTGCTGCTTGAAACCGCGGGAAATGTGGCGCGCGCGAACCCGGATGGCACCGTGCTGTACCTGTCAGGCGAGGAATCGCAGGCGCAGGTGCGCATGCGCGCCTCACGTATCGATGCGGTGCAGGACAATCTCCTGCTAGCCTCCACCACTGATCTGGCCACCGTTTTGGGTCTGATCGCCCAGGAGCATCCGCGGCTCGCCATCGTGGATTCCGCGCAGACCATCGTCTCCCAGGATGTCGATGGCATCTCGGGCGGTTCCACCCAGGTGCGCGAGGTCGCGAGCGCGCTTATCGACACCGCGAAAACCCTTGATATCCCTATTGTCCTAGTCGGTCACGTCACCAAGGACGGTTCGATTGCAGGGCCGCGCACGTTGGAGCATCTGGTCGACGTGGTCTGCCAGTTCGAAGGCGATACTCAAACCGCGCTGCGCATGCTGCACGCGGTGAAAAACCGGTTCGGTCCCACCGATGAGGTCGGCTGTTTCGATATGAGCGGCGAGGGCATCGAAGAGGTGGCCGACCCTTCCGGGCTGTTCCTGTCTGCTTCGCAGGAGACGGTGGATGGCACATGCGTGACCTTCACCTTGGACGGGCATCGCAGCCTGCCGATCGAGTTGCAGGCGCTCGTCACGAAATCCGTGTTGCCCACCCCGCGTCGTGCGGTCAACGGTGTAGACGGGAACCGTCTGGCGATGCTCACTGCGGTCTTGTACCGTCATGGCAAGGTGAATCTGCTTGCCAACGACGTCTATGTCTCGACCATCGCGGGGGCATCTGCCAAAGAACCGGCATGCGATCTGGCGATTGTGGCGGCATTGGCGAGCGCGGCGACCGGCACACCAATAGCACGGTCGACCTGCGCGATCGGGGAGATATCGCTGACTGGGCAGGTGCGACCTGTCCCCCAGCTCATCCATCGGTTGAACGAGGCGGCACGGCTCGGGTTCACACGTGCCGTGGTTCCGGCGACCCGTTCGGGCAAGCGGCGGGGAGGCTCCGCGCCAAAGGGGATTGAATTGGTCGAGGTGACGTCGTTGCGGGATGCGTTGGACGCATTGGGGCTCACGAAGCGCCGGTGAGAGACGGTTGCCGATGTATCAGCGGCAACAGCCCTGTCAGGCCTGCCGGGCGGCTTCCGCAGCCTGCTTGGCGTTGACCGCAAGCTCAGCTTTCAGCGCGTCCACGGAATCGAATTTGATTTGCGGGCGCAGAAATCCGGTGAATTCAATGCGGACGCGATGCCCGTACAGGTCAAGCCAGTCATCGGTTACCGCATAGGCTTCGACGACACGCTCCGGCTCGCCGGCTTCGGCTTCGAATGTGGGTTTGGTGCCGATGGAGATGGCCGCCGGCCAACGGTATGGCGAATGCTGGGCAAGTCGCGATCGAATGGAAGCGAGATCCAGCGGCTGCGGGATGCTTGCGGCGGGCGTGGTGCCGCCCGTAATCGTAGCATCGGGCCGAGCAGCGTCTTGTGACGCCTGATCCGCCGCATCTGCTGACGCCGTCGAATCCTGCGCGTCATCGCCGTTCTTAGGCTCGCCCAGGTCAACCAGCCACCCCGCGTACACGCCGTCGACCGGAAGGAATTCGTCAATCGGCGTGTCCAGGTTCGCTGTCGGGAAGCCGATACCGCGACCGCGCTGTTCGCCGTGAACAACCGTGCCTTCGATGGCATGAGGCGCGCCCAGAATGGCGTTCGCATCCTTGATCCGCCCTTGGGACAGCAGATACCGCACATTCGAGGAGCTCCACACTCTCGCCTCTTTGGCTTGATGCTTCTTGCTCCACGCACGCAGCTGGGCCTTGGTCATGCCGGCGGTCGGGTCTTTCGGCTCGCCTGGTGCCTCAGGCACAGTGTACGCGGCATCCTGCGGGATGCGCGTGTATCCGGGCCCGCGGTCGTCAACAATATCCAGTTCGAACACACCGGTGGCGAACGCAAGGTTCTCGATGGCTTTCACATCGCCGGTGCGGCCAGCCCCCATATGCGCGTCCTGCCCTAGCACGAGGGTGCGCATACCGAGTTTGCCGACCAGCTGGCCGAGGAAGAAACGGAAGGATTTCGCGGCGAACGCGAGCGTATACCGCACGAGCAGCACGTGGTCCACACCCAGTTCGTCCATGACGCGCAGCCGTTGGTCGACGCCCATAAGCCGCTCGGGATCGGCGATATCCGCCGGCGGCTGCTGCCCCTGATGAGTTTTTGCGTACTGATGGACGACACTCGGCCGCGGGTCGAACAGGATGACCACCGAGAAGGCGTTGTTGCGCTTAGCCAATTCAACGGTTCTTCCAATCACCGCACGGTGCCCCTGATGCATGCCGTCGAAGGATCCGACCGTGACGACGGATTTACGGTTGACGCTCAGGGTTGGCCAATTGACCAGTCCGTTGGCGTCGGGAACCAGATTGGTGATGTTCATGCTGTTCCTCTTATCGTTGTCCCGAAACTCTTGGATGTCTTGGTTGTGATGTCTTCGATGTGTTGGATATCTTGGATTGCCGCGTCCACTCTAGCAAAATGTCAGGCGGCGGGGAAGACCACCGTCGGGTGCGATCGCGTCGGTGTTCCGCTGTCGGGAACGATGATGGCGACCACGTCTTCACTGGTATCTGTCGGATGCGCGATGGCGGCCGTGGCGTCTGCTACGGGGACGCCGATGCTGCGCCCGTACCGCAGATCTTGCGCCTGCTTGTCACTGACATCCACGACGGGCATGGTCATGCGTGCGGCCTGTCCCATGGTCAGGGCGGCGTCAAGGAGCTGTTCCTTCGTAGTGTCTAGGCGGGCTCTCATGCGGGTTTCGTGCCGTCCGTCGCGCGTGGTGAAGCTATGTTCCTCGCCGCGGGCGGGCAAGACATGCGGTCCTTCGAGGCTGAACGCGCCGACATGGGTACGCCGCAACCGGGTGAGGTATCCGCCGACCCCTAGGATATGGCCCAAATCGCGGGCGAGCGCCCGAATATACGTTCCCGCAGAGCAGGTGACACGTACATCGACATCCCGTGTGCCCTGTGCCGCATCCGGTTCATGGACGGCGAGCACGTCGAAGCTGTCGATGGTCACCTGGCGAGGTTCAAGGGCCACCTCCTGGCCTTCGCGGGCGAGATCATACGCGTGTTTGCCGTTGATTTTCACCGCGGAATACGCGCTGGGGACCTGGCTGATCTCACCCAGCAGGTGGGTGCTGACGGCCTGTTCAATCGCCTCCCGGGAAAGCGCGGCGACTTGTGCACGCACGTGTTCGCGCTCCTCAGCCGGCCACGTGATGATTTCGCCTTCGGCGTCCTCGGTGGTGGTGCGCAGCCCCAGCCGGATGGTCGCCTCATAGGTTTTTCGATGGTCGACGATGTAATTGAGCAGCCGGGTGGCGTGTCCGAACCCGACAACCAGCACTCCGGTGGCCATCGGGTCAAGCGTGCCGGCGTGGCCGACGCGTTTCACGTGAAGCACTGACCGCACCGCGGCGACGACGTCATGGCTCGTGACACCTTGCGGCTTGTCAATGACGATGAGGCCGTCAGGCATCCTGCCCGCCTGTCAGCCCGCTGTCGGTATCGTCATGTTCGTCGCCGGTATCGACGGCGTCGTCGGATTCCTCACCGTAGTTGTCGTCGTCATAAGCATCGTACTCGTCATCTTCGGCCCAGCGGTTCTCCCGCTCCTCAGGATGCTTGTATGGATCGGCCTCGCCGGCGTACTGGGCGTGTTCGCGGCTTTTCGCGAGTTCCTCGTCACGACGACGGGCGGTGACCAGAATATCTTCGATTTCGGTCGCCTCTCCCGGCACCTCGTCGAACTTGAACTTGAGTTCCGGGGTAAGTCGCAGCCCCGCCTTGCGACCTACCAGCGTGCGCAGACGGCCTTTCGCCTGATTGAGCGCCTGCTGGGCGCGCTTGCGTTCACCCTGCTCCTTGCCGTCGTGGCCGAGCTGGGTCCAGTAGATGGTAGCGATCTGCAAATCGTTGGTGACCCGCACGTCGGTGATGGTCACGCTGTGGAGCCGTTCGTCGTGCAGCTGGCGTTCCAACGCGGATGCGACCACACGCTGGATGAGCGCCGCGATGCGCGCCGCCCGTGGATTCGTCCCTGCCAATGGTGTTCCTTTCTAAGAGTTCTAGGAGCCGGTCTGTTCGAGGCCGGTCTGATACGTTCGTTGGTTTGATATTCCCACAGCCCAGTCACGTGTGCCTGTTTCAGGCTGAGGGCGTAACCGCCCGCGGGCAGTCTTCATGTCTTCAGTTGTGCAACAGGCCAGTGCGCCATGGAGTGCACTGGCCTGTTACCTGGTGTTCCGAACCGTTGTGGGCGGCCTGGGCCGTCCGTCGCGGCTACTTGCGTTCGATTTCGCGCATCTCGAAGGTCTCGATGATGTCGCCGATCTCGATGTCGTTGAAGGTGCCGAGGTTGATACCGGCCTCGTAGCCTTCCTTGACCGACTGGACGTCGTCCTTGAAACGACGCAGCGAGGAAATCTCCAAGTCGTTGACCGTGGCGACCCCGTTGCGCAGGATGCGGCACTTCGTACCACGCTTGACCTCGCCGTCCTGAACCATGACGCCGGCGATGTTGCCGAACTTGGAGGAACGGAAGATTTCGCGGATCTCGGAGTGCGAGGTGACGACCTCTTCGTATTCGGGCTTGAGCATGCCCTTCAAGGAGGCTTCGACATCCTCGATGGCCTTGTAGATGATCGAGTAGTACTTGATCTCCACGCCTTCGCGTTCCGCCAGATCGGCGACCTGACGGTTCGGGCGCACGTTGAAGCCGATGATGACGGCCTTGTCGACGCTCGCCAGGTTGACATCGTTCTGCGTGATGGCACCGACACCGCGGTGGATGACCTGGATGCCGACTTCCTCGGACACATCGATCTTCATGAGCGAATCCTCGAGGGCCTCGACAGAGCCGGAGGAATCGCCCTTGATGACGATATTGAGCATATCCACTTCGGACTTGGCGAACTGCTCCTTGAGGCTTTCGAGCGAAACCACCTTGCGGCGCTTGGCCAGCTGGGCCGCGCGTTCGGTGGCCTGACGCTTCTCAGCGATCTGGCGTGCCGCACGGTCGTCAGGGGCGACCAGGAACAGGTCACCTGCGGTCGGCACAGAAGTCAGGCCAAGCACCTGGACAGGCGTGGACGGGCCGGCGGCCTTCATATGATTGCCGTTCTCGTCGAGCATGGCACGCACGCGGCCGTAGGATGTACCGGCCACGATGGCGTCACCCACATGGAGGGTGCCGGACTGCACGAGCACAGTCGCCACAGCGCCGCGACCCTTGTCGAGTCGGGCTTCAACGGTGGCACCTCGGGCGTCCATATCGGGGTTGGCCCGCAGATCAAGCTCCGCGTCGGCGGTGAGCAGCACCGCTTCGAGCAGCTTGTCGACATTCGTGCCCTGCTTTGCGGAGATGTCGACGAACATAGTGTTGCCGCCATACTCCTCCGGCACGAGGCCGAATTCGGTGAGCTGTCCGCGCACACGCTCCGGGTTGGCGCCCGGCTTATCAATCTTGTTGACCGCGACCACAATCGGAACGTTCGCCGCCTGCGCGTGGTTGATTGCCTCAACGGTCTGGGGCATGACGCCGTCATCCGCGGCGACCACGAGGATCGCGATATCGGTGAGTTCGGCGCCACGGGCACGCATAGCGGTGAAGGCTTCGTGGCCAGGGGTATCAAGGAAGGTGATCTTGCGCGATTCGCCGTCAAGCTTGACCGTCACCTGGTATGCGCCGATGCGCTGGGTAATGCCGCCGGCCTCACGAGCAACCACGTTGGTCTTGCGGATGGTGTCCAGCAAGCGGGTCTTACCGTGATCGACATGGCCCATGACCGTGACCACAGGCGGACGCGGCTTGAGGTTCTCGTCGTCCTGCAGCTCTTCTTCATCAAGGTCGATGTCGAACTGCTGCAGCAGCTCCTTGTCTTCCTCTTCAGCGGAGACGATCTTGATGTTCCAGCCGATTTCCTCACCGAGAATCTGGAATGTCGCCTCATCGAGGGACTGGGTCGCCGTGGCCATCTCACCGAGATGGAACAGGACTGTGACGAGCGCCGCCGGATTGACGTTGATTTTCTCAGCGAGATCGGCGAGGGACGCGCCTTGGCGCAGACGCACGGTCTGGCCGTTGCCTGCGGGGATGCGCACACCGGCGATGACCGGGGCCTTCATCTCCTGATATTCATGACGCTTCGCGAGACGGTTCTTACGCGCCTTCGAGGACTTGCCGCCCTGACGACCGAATGCACCCGCAGCGCCACCACGGCCACGGCCGCCGCCACGGGACGGACCGGCATTGCCACCGTTCTGGAAGCCACCACCGAAATGATTACCGCTTCCGCCACGGTTGGCGCCGGCACCTTGGCCTGGACGATGCTGGCCCCACTGCCCCGGACGAGCACCGCGGCCATTGCCGAAACCATTGCGGCCGCCACGACCGCGGCCTCCACGACCACCTTCGACAGTCGGGCGCGCCATGGGGTGCGGACGCGGGATGTCACCCGGAGTGGGCACGTGCATGCCCTGCTTGCGGCTGAACGGATTGTTGCCCGGACGTGGACCAGGAGTCGCGGCATGCGGAGCTCCGGAACGCTGTTGCGACGCGGCGCCTTGGGCTCCGCGCGGCGAGTGCGGACCATTGGCCCCTGGACGAGGACCATTGCGACGCGGATTATGACCCGGACGGCCTTGCTCGCCGTTACGGGAATTGCGCCCCTCACGGTTGTCACGACGGTCGTCGCGACGCTGGGGACGGTCGGGACGGCCACCCTGCTGGGAACGCTGGCCGGCATGCGGCCCCGGATGCGGTGCACCCGGCTTTGGCACATGCAGATGCGCCGGCCCCGGTTTTGCGGCATTGACTTCACTTGAAGTCTGCGACTGCTCCTGATGATGCTCGGAGTGCTGCGGACGCGGTGCAGCCTTTGCACCTTGCTTCTTATCGTTTGGCTTATTGGATGCATCCTGCTTCGGGAAGGATGCCTTCAGACGACGAACGACCGGCGCCTCCACGGTAGAGGACGCGGACTTGACGAACTCCCCCATGTCCTTGAGCTTCTCAAGGACGGTTTTGCTGTCAACGCCAAGCTCCTTGGCCAGTTCATATACGCGCTGTTTTGCCACTCAGTTTTCTCCTATTCCGTGACTGCGCGCATATGCGCAGTCACACTTCGATGATGGCGAGCTTACCTTGTCTCATCGTGCGACCATGATCTGTTACCTCGTCTCCGTGTCACGGCCCGGAAGTATGGACTGCCGGGCCCGGATTGCCGCAATCCAGCATACCGGAGACTGTGGATTGCGGCGCGAGCCGTGTCTACTTGTTTTCAGCCGATTGCGACGTGCCGTCCTCGGCTGCCCGTTCGGCGGCGAGCTTCGCCTTATGCTGCTCGGCGGACTCGATGCCGATCTTCCAACCGGTCAGCTTCGCGGCGAGACGGGCGTTCTGTCCTTCCTTGCCAATGGCGAGCGACAGCTGGTCATCATGGATGAACGCGATGGCGGTCTTGTTCTTCTCACTGATGACCTGCACATCCGTCGCAACCGCAGGGGACAGCGCCGACGCCACAAACTTCGCAGGATCGGCGGACCAATCGACGATATCGATCTTCTCGTGGCCGAGATTCTCCATGACGGCACGCACTCTGGAACCCGCAGGGCCGATCAGCGCGCCCTTCGGATTGACGCCGTCGGTGTTCGCCTTGACCGCGATCTTGGTGCGGGCGCCCGCTTCACGTGCAATCGCCATGATGGACACGGCGCCGGAAACCAGCTCAGGCACCTCACGCTCGAACAGACGACGGACAAGTTCGGGGTGGGAACGGGAAACAACGATCTCCGGTCCACGCAGGCCACGGGATACATTGACCACATACACGCGCAGACGTTCGCCGTGGCGGTACCGCTCGCCCGGCACCTGCTCGCGACGGGGAAGCAATGCCTCGACATCGCCGACGGCGATATGCACATTGCTCGGGTCCTTTGCATCCTGCTGGACGATACCGGTAATCAGCTTGCCCTTCTGCCCCGCGAAGGCGCCAAGCACACGGTCATCCTCAGCCTTGCGGAACAGCTGGCTGATGACCTGACGCGCCGTCGCGGCGGCGAGACGACCGAAATCATGCGGGGTGTCGTCATACTCCTCCCCCAACTTCGGCGCCGGATGAGGGTCATCCTCGGTCGGCTCAACCGGAATCTCGTCCTGAGCCCAGATCGTGAACGTGCCTGCACGCTCATCAAGCTCGACGCGGGCGTGCTTCGCCGCGTGCGGTGTTTTGAGATAAGCCAGTCGCAATGCCTCGGAAAGTGCATCATCCAGCGTCTCGGCGTCAATTCCCTGACCAGCTGCCAGCTGGTGAATACCTGCCAGGTCCAGTTCCATCCTGCAAGACCTCCTATGTGAAGTTATTACCGAGCGCTTTGCCCAATTAGTCACAGTTACGTACTACTTTAGATGATTATGCAGACACGCAGCCCTCTCCTTCGCCGTGCGCGCACTATCGCCAAATACGCCGCCACATGCGTTGCCGCAATCGCGGCGATGACTGCCATGACTGCATGCTCATCACCAAGAATTGCAGGACGAGCCGAATCGGAATACCAAGAAACCGACTGCGAGCGCTCCTACCGCTCCGCCACCGACAATGACTCCCGCGCACAACACGGGCCGATCATCGTCAGATACTTGGCGTCATCCCAGTCGGCGCAAGACTGGCAGACCGTCGCGGCGGCATGTCCGCAACGCATCTCAGAAGGGGTCATCCGCAGCGCGCAAGCCCAATGGCTGGCCAACAATCTCGCGCAAAGCATCTCGCAGACCTACACGGCGAGCGCCAACGACGGCAACGCCCTGCGCAGACAGCGTCTCGACGGGCTTACGGCACTGCCATTGAGCAAGGAGATTCTGCGCAAACTCGCGCTTGCCGAAGACCGCGCAGGTTCCGCATTGCAAGTGCTCGCCGCCAAAGGGGTGGCCGGCGCGACCCTCACCGCAAGCGACAACCATCATGCCGCCGGGTCGCAGTTGATGTCCATTGCGGGCAATACCGGCGATTTGCGGCAAAAAGAATACGACATCACCGATTTGCTCGCCAATCCGAGCACCGCGACCGACCAATCGACCGGATTGCAGGCCTCCACGGTATCCATCATCGAAATCGACTGCGCGTTGGAGGAGTTGGCCGCCCTCGCATCCCCCGACAACACCGTCTCCAACACCGGCGCCACAGCGGCCAGCACCCGCACCGATCAGATGCTCGTGTTGGTGCGTCTGATTACCGGGCATTGCTATGAGGCGTTCGCGCAAGGCTACCCGAGCGTCGATTTTGCGGTATTCGCAAGCAGCAGCAAGCAATGACCCCGCATCTGGCACAGTTCGCGATCCCGATACCCACGACTCGATATTACCTTTCGGCTGACCCTTGTCGCGATCCCGTACCCACGACTCAATAAACCGTGGGGGTCAGATGAATCTGGCCGGCCCATCGGTCTTCTACGTATCTGTAGATCTGTATACCTGAAAATCTGAAAATCTCGCCGAAAGTCCTGTGCGAGAGAGATTTTTCGAACAATCTCTGAATATCTCTCCGATAATGCGAAATCCGCGACTTTTTCAGGACCGCCCGATGACGCGACGAAGGCACGATAAGTTAGAATCGTTGAAATTTCAAGCTTCTGATAATCCTGCCGGCATGGTAACATCGTGCTGAAATCTCAATATCTCCCAGAGACGGCCACCGACGCGAGATATTGAG
>NZ_JBJEIH010000006.1:0-3468 GCF_051876855.1 Bifidobacterium sp. | reverse complement strand
GTTGCGCTTGCATCTGCTGGAGCATGGCTTGCTGATATGCGGCGTATTGCTGCTGGGCTTGCGTTTGCGCCGCCTGTTGTTGGGCGAGATATTGCGCCTGCATGGCTTGCATCTGCTCGGGTGTCAGGTTCTGTGATGGGGTCTGTGTTGCTGTTTGCTGTTCGTTCATGATATGCGGTTCGTTGGAGGTGGAGGGTACTTGTGCATTGACCGGCTGCGCGGTCTGCTGAGGTTGTGTGACTGATTGGGCTTGCGCTGCCTGCCGAGTTTGCACCGACTGCCGAGTTTGCGCCGCCGGCTGAGGCTGCGTGGCGGTCTGCGACGTCCGCGTGACATGCTCACTCTGAGGCGTTGTACCGGATTCGGCTGCCTGATTGTGTGCGACCAGCTCAGCTGGCTGGACTGGCGATTGTGCGTTTTCCATTGCGGCAATCGGCTGATGAGCCTGCGGATTGGCCGTCGGGTTCGCGGCATCAGCCACGGTTTCCGCTCCGGCCACGGTTTCCGCTCCGGCCTCGGTTTCCGTCCCGGCCCCGGCTCCCACAGGCTGCCCGTCGTCTGCAAGGGGCGCACTGATGGGCTGCAACGTTCCGGTGAGCGTTGCATACGTTTTCTTGCGCTCATCGTCGAAGTCGTCGAAGTCGTCGAAGTTTTCCAGATCACCTGGCTTGAGTCCTAGCGAGGCCTCGATTTGCACGTCGTCTCGGCTGTTAATTTGCGCGGAATGTTGGGCGAGTTCGGCCAGGGAGCTGTCGGAGGGGAGGGTTTCCTCGGGTTTGGCTTCATAGGACGATTCAGGGAACAGTTTGGGTTTTTGCGCCTCTTGCTTTTCGTAGTAGGCCGAAGCGTTTTCGTCCAGCATGGCGAAGATTTTCTTCATGCTGTCGTCGAGATTGGGATCGTCAGCCCGGATGGCCTTCTCGTCGGAGAAGTGCCGGCCGCGCTGGATTTTCTCCGAGTAGAACGGCGTGGTGTTGGGGATGGTTACGCCTTTGAGTCCGCTGAGGTAGGAGTTGCTGCGCGATGCGCCTTCCTCCATGATTTCTTCTGCGTCGTCATCGGCGACGTTGGAGGTGGCAGATTCGGATTTTCCGTCCGCTTCTGACGTATCTCTGCTGGTTGCTGTGTTGGCGCCGGTTGCGGCATTGCCGTCGCTTGTCCCGCCGTCGCTTGCCTCGCTGACGTCCGTTTCGCTGACGTCCGCCTCGTTGGCCTTCGGCGTGCTGTCGGATTCCATACCTGCTGCAGCGACGCCAGAACTCGCGGCAGTTGTCTGCTTTTCCACGGTTTGGGTGGTGGTGGTTCCAACGGTGGAGCCACCGTTGCTCTGTGCGGTTCCGCTAGGAATCCCGCCACCTGTCTGGTCCGCAGACCCGCCTGCCCCGGCGCCCTGCGTTTGGTTAGCATCTGTCATACTGTGTCCTCGTGTCTCTTCTCTTCTGGTGTGCTGTATTCCGCGCGCACCGGACGGGTTCATGCGAAGTTCGAATCGCGCGTTGCCGAATCAGACTGTGACTCGCAGCACCTCTTCGACGGAGGTGACTCCGGCAAGCGCCTTCTGCCACCCGTCTTCGCGCAGGCTGGTCATGCCGGCCTCGGTCGCGGCCTTCTCGATTTCGAGGCTGGTCGCGCCCTTGGCAATCAGACCTTCCATCTTCTCGTCCACACCCATTACCTGCTGGATGGCCACACGGCCCTTATACCCGGTGTTCGAGCATTCCTGGCAGCCGACCGGACGCCAGACATCCGGCAGTTCGTCGCCTTCCTTGTACGGTATTCCGAGCATCTTGAGTTCGGCGACGGTGGCCTTGTCTTTTCTCGCGCAGCGCTTGCACAGGCGTCGGGCGAGTCGCTGCGCCATCACGGCGGCGAGCGAGGAACTGATGAGGAACGGCTCAACGCCCATCTCGGTCATTCGGGTGACGGCGCTCGGGGCGTCGTTGGTGTGCAGGGTGGAAAGCACCAAGTGGCCGGTCAACGACGCTTCGATGGCGATGGTCGCGGTTTCCTGGTCTCGGATCTCGCCGATGAGCACGACATCAGGGTCAGCTCGCAGAATGGAGCGCAGGGCCGCAGCGAAGGTCAGGCCGGCCTTGACGTTGACCTGCACCTGGTTGATGCCTTTCATACGGAACTCGACCGGGTCTTCGACGGTGATGATGTTGATTTCCGGTTTCGCCACGTCACCAAGCGTTGCGTACAGGGTGGTGGACTTACCGGATCCGGTCGGGCCGGTGACGAGCACCATGCCGTACGGGCGTTGGTATGCCTTCTGGAAGACCTTGAGGTTGCGCTCGGAGAAGTTGAGATCTTCGACTTTCAGGTTGCCGGCAGGGGTCGAAAGAATACGCATGACGACGGTTTCGCCCCAGACGGTCGGCAGCGTGGCGACACGCAGATCGACGCTCTTGCCGCCGTGGCGGACGGTGATACGGCCGTCCTGCGGGCGACGGCGTTCACCGATGTCGAGGTCGGCCATGACCTTGATACGGCTGATGACGCCTTGGATCATGGCTTTAGGAGCCCGCTGGAACACGTGCAGCACGCCGTCGATACGGTACCTGACTTCGAGCCCGTCTTCTTGCGGTTCGATGTGGATATCGGAGACGTTGTCGTCGATGGCCTGGTTGATGAGCAGGTTGACGAATCGCGCGACGGGGGAGGAGTCCTCTTCGTCGTCGGATTCGAGATTGATTTCCTTCTTGGCGGTGGCAGCAATCTCGTGGGAGATCTCGTTGAGCTCGTCGTTGGCGCGCAGGTAACGGTTGAGCGCTGTTTCCATCTGCGAGGGCATGGCAACCATGGGCAGGACGGTCATGCCGGTGGTCGCGGAGACACCGTCGACGGCTGACAAATCGCGCGGGTTGGCCATGGCGAGGGCGAGACGGCCGTTGATGATGGAGATGGGCAGGAGCTTCTCGGCGCGGCACATCTCGGCGGGCACCTTGTCGATGACGCTGCGGTCGACCTGGTATTCGTTGAGGTCGACGAAGGGCAGGCTCATGCTCTGTGCGAGCTCCATTGCAAAGGCACGCTCCGCCTTCTCGTCCGCCATGAAATCGCCGGTCATGGAGGGGGCAGTAGTCGGGTCGAAACCGTCATTGGTGGCCGCATGCTTGGGACCGCTCGGTTTGAACACCATCGAGGTGTCATAGGTCGTGGCCGGATCAAAATGAGGAACTTGCGGAGCATCCTGATGCTCGTCTTCCTTTGGCCGCTTGCGGAAGAATAATCCTCTCGAATTGGTGTCCTCTCCCATGCTGTCAATCCTCCGTCCTTGGTCCATGCTCTTGGCGCGTTCCCGACTTCGGTTATGCGCCCACATATAACGACAACTATACCGTTAACTGAGAATGTTGGGGAGTCATGTAGGGGGTAATCGTGTCGCAATATTGGTGGATGTTACATATTTTTGGGGCTTTTGCGGCGTGGAATTGAGCATGTAAACGTATGCATTCCATAGATCGG
>NZ_JBJEIH010000005.1:0-3475 GCF_051876855.1 Bifidobacterium sp. | reverse complement strand
GTCTTGGCTCAGTGCAATAACCAAGTGTTGCTTGATTCCGATGGGGAATTGTGTTTTGTTCTATACGTGTTCTCTGTTGGCATATTGTATGTGTCATTCTTCTCGATAAGTGCTACCTTTCAATTGTAATGAAAGGGGGCGGTAACAATGATTCAGACATCAAATCAATATGATTTTGATCTTGGTGAGGTGTCGGTGATTTCAGCGCCGATTCTCACTGATATCAGTATTGGTATCAATAGCTGAATGACTTCATTCGGGGCGTGGATGAGTAACACTTGTCTGCGCCCCGAATGATTTTTTCGGAGTAAAAATGACTAATGAAATAGGATATAGACTCGCTGATGCTGTGTCAATATATGACAATGGTCAAGGCTATCTGTTAATTGTGCTCGGGCAGCGGGGGACAATTTGCCGTTTACCGTATCGACAAATGACGTTTGATCTGTTACAGTTCTTGGAATCTCCAGCAGATATTCAGTCGATTGAGACTAGATTCCCAGCTGTTACGCGTTCTTCTCTTCGAGCGGCTATTGACAAACTTGTCAGTTTGGACGTATTGCGTGTCGAACACGCTGAGCCGCGACAAATTAGATGCCTGCTGCTCGGATGCGGGTCTATTGGAAGTCATATTTATCGGCACATTTCAATGCTTGCTTTGGAACATATTACTTTGGTCGATCATGATGTTGTCACTGTAGACAACATTTACCGTCAGGATTACGTGCGAACAGACATTGGGAAGAAAAAGGTTGATGTGCTGAAATCCAGGGCGTCAAGATGTCTTTCTATAGATAGCATTGATAAAATGATAACTTGTCATAGTGAACTTGATGAATTAATTGACCGAGAGAAAATCAACTTAGTAATTCAAGCGGCAGACGTTCCAAGCACCACCGAAGTCGCAAGGATGATTAACTACTCATGTGATAAGAAAGATATAGCGTTCATTGTTAATCCGGGCTATTTTGATAATTCGGTAAGTTTGCCTGAATTCTATTATCCGAACAATAAATATGACTATATTTCTTCACACTTGGCAATCAAAGGCAAGCTATTGCTGCACCATGAGTCCGGTAAGCTTAGCTATCGATTATGTTCAACATTGGGATCGTTGGTAGCGGAACAGGTTGAAGATTATCGATGTCATTGCTGTCCTGCTCATTATGGAGAAAAGGGTTACTTCGATATATGTGATTATGCTTGGCATACTGAGCAAGTTTGTAAAGAACCAGTGCCGCCTAATCTTCTGTAGGATTCCAGTACTGGTAGGGTATGGATAAATTATTAGATGAGTAATTCGTTAAAGCTCGTTTCTGCTCCTGCGCGCGAAAGCAGGTTGTGGGATATCCCAGGTTACGTGCCATGGTTCACGGCGGACAGCGCGACGGCAGTTGGCGTTGCCCTGCGGTATCTGGCGGTCTCCCTGATCGGTTACAAGCTCACCGGATTGACCACAGCCGCAGGTTGGCTGGGCTCGTTGGCCGCGATCGCCCAGCAGGCGGCCGCCGTGTTCGGCGGAACATTCGCCGACCGGCACGACCGCAAGACACTGATCATCGTGAACGCGACAGCGGGTGTCATCTGCTGGGGGTCGGTCGCCGTGCTGCTCATGGCCGGCAGGTTGGTCTTCCCCGTGCTGCTTGCCATCGCGGTGTTTGAATCCGCGGTCAACGGGTTTCTCGGCCCCGCCTCGGATGCGATGCTCAAATCCATCGTCGATATTCGCTCGTATCCGAAAGCGCGCAGTCTCAACGAAGGTCGTGACGCGACCATCAATATGGCCGGTAGCCCGGTTGGCGGTCTGCTGTACGGCATCGCCCCGTGGCTGCCGTTCCTGTCGGCTGCGGTCATGTATCTGCTGGCAGGCGTGGCTGCGACACGTATCCGGGTTATCGGGAATCCGCGGAACGGTAGCGATAGCGGCAACGGCAACAGCGACGGTGGCGGCAACAGCGCAAATGCGAGCGGCGCGTCATTTATCCGTGATTTCACCGAAGGATGGTCGTGGTCGTTGCACCGCAGGATGCTGGTGTTGACGATGGTGTCGTCCGCACTGGCGAATTTCGGGGTCAATGGCTTTCAGTATGCGATTCAGCTGCATCTGATGCGCACCGGCGTGAACGCGACGCTCATCGGTTTCGTGAATACGGGCGTATTCCTCGCGATGCTGGCGGGTGCGTTCATCGCTGGGCGGATCAGCGATACTGCGCCGGTCGGGCCGGTGACATGCTGCGGATTCGTGTTCATCTGCATCGCTTCGCTGCCGATGCTGCTGACCGACACCTACTGGGTGTTGCTTATCGCCAACGCCGTGATGTGTCTGCCGTTCCCGATCATCAACGCGCTGCAACTCGGATTCATCTTCGGCAAGACGCCCGACACGATGCAGGGGCGTATCACCGTGACGCTTACCGTGCCGGCCCAGGCACTGTCCGCGTTCTGCTCGGCGACGGCCGGAAGCCTGCTGCCCGCTTTCGGATTCAGCGGGACGATGCTGGTGTTCTGGGCGGTGATGCTCGTCAGCATGCTGCTGATTGTCAGTTCGCGCAGCCTGCGCACCATCCCGCGCGCCGACCAGTGGGATCGCACACCGCTGGAGTAGCGGAGGGCAACACAACAAACCAGACTGTGCGCCGATGCGCTGCTCTCCGCACACGTCTTCCATTCCGCAAACCGGCTGCGCTGACAGGACGATGAGTGCGGTCAGTTTGCGGCAGTCAGTTTGGGAAGAACTCAAAATCTCGATTCAGCAGGCTCAAATCACGAGTTTTCAGATTGTGGTCTGGAAAACTCGGTGGAAGAGGCTAATCCCGGGAGAAATTGAGAAATCCGGATGTCCGTTTGCGCGACCGATTCTATGAAAACTTCCGGATGCGCGCGGGAGTTTAGCGCGAAACATGAATCCGGCGAAGTTCTCCCGGGAACGGCTTCAAGGTCGATTTTTGAGAATCGCGGAATTCCAACGTTTTTGTTGAGAGATTATGCATGAGAGTACCGGATTCTCGTAAACTCCCGCGTCCGGCACGGGAGTTCAGCGGCGAATTCCCGAAGTCAGCGTAAACTCCCGCGGAATCTGGGAGATTATGGCCCGACGAGGTCTACCAGAACGAACTCCCAGATTGGCCGCCGTTCAGCCAGACGAAAACGACCCAGCACCGGCGGAATCGAACAAACAAGCGCCACAACCACCATCAAGCAGTCGGCAACGTCATTATGAGCTGATAGGAACCAACCTTCTTGTCCGTCATCCCAGTAAACGTTGCGTTAGTTGACATGTCAGGGTATTATTCTCGAACAGTGTGTAAACACACTATTCACGTATACTTCTGGCGTGTCCGGCGATGGGGTGCCCGCGGCGGATGTCGGACACGATTTCCCGATCCGGTCCTGTTCCCGGACCACGCAGTTTGCGACCATGCACGCTAGGGGAACCGGATCGCCGTACGCCTGCCACTGCTCGAGCCGACCGACG
>NZ_JBJEIH010000004.1:0-3497 GCF_051876855.1 Bifidobacterium sp. | reverse complement strand
CCAATCCCGCCAGTCCGCCCGCCATCGTGTGAGCAAATCCTCACACAACGGCGCTTCCAGCCCGCCAACCAACCAGATCCAACCACCCGAGCCGTCATCGTGCGAGCGAATCCTCACACAGTCACTCCCCCAGTCCAGTCAACCCGCCAGCCACACCAACCCACCCGCCAGTATGTGAGCGAATCCTCACACAGTCATGGCAAAACCGCACCGAACCGGCAAATCCCGCCTGCCAAACCGGCACTGTGCGAACGAATCCTCACAAATCGACACCCGGAACAATCATCGGAAAATCGGCGCATGTCCCCACATACGCAACACGACACACCACCCATCCGATCACCGCCGACCTGGCCAAACCATCACCACACGCATGCCACGGCATACACAACACAACAGAACCAACCACCCACAAACCCAACAACACGCCCACCCATCGGGCCGCGCATGCCCCGGCATACGAATCACGACACATCAAACGGCAAACCCTGACCAAGCACCACCAACCACCACGACACGCACGCCACGGCATACGCAACGCAACACATCACCCATCCAACCACCGCCGACCTGGCCAAACCGTCATCACGCGCATGCCCCGACATACACAACACAACAGAACCAACCACTCACAGCCCCAACAACACGCCCACCCATCGTGCCGCGCATGTCCCCACATACGCAAGTCAACAGAACCCACGCACACTGCATCCACCAGAACGGTCAACCTCACGACGCGCATGCCCCGACATACGAATCACGACACATCGGACGAAAACCCTGACCAAGCGTCACCAACCACCACGACCCGCATGCCACAGCATACGCAACACGGCACATCACCCACCCAACCCCTACCGACCCGCGATATGTGAGCAAATCCTCACACGGGCACGGCAAAGCCACGCCGGACCGGCAAATCCCGCCCGCCAAACCGCCATCGTACGAGCCAATCCTCACACAACGACCGCCGCGCACCTCCAAATCAGCCAATCCCGCCAGTCCGCCGCCGGCCTGGGCAATCACTACAGCACATAAGAAACCCCGCGCACCAATCGGTACGCGGGGTATTCGTCACTCGCCGGGGTGCCGGCAGACTGGTTCCGGGGGTCTGATTCCAGTCCCGGGTCAAGCGGTGACGCGAACAGGGATCAGACACAGAACATGGACTTGATGGCGTAACAGCGATGCCGTGAGTCAAGCGTCCAACCCGCAAACCGGTTCGTGGATAGCAAGTTCGGTCACACAGCCGACCCGCGAACAGCCAACCCACAGACCAGCTCGCGGGTAACGAACTCGATCCAGCGAATCCAGCCAAGCGACCAGTTCACAAACAAATCGCCTGCAAACAGACCATCCATAAACATCCAACCCGCAGGTAGCCAACCCACAGACCGGCTCACGGACAACGAACTCAATACAGCGGATCCAACCCCGCGAACAGTCCACAGACAGCCGACCTACGAACAGCTCGTCTGCAACGTCCACAGATGGCCCGCCATCAGACGGCCCACCAGCAGACGGCCCGCCAGCAGACGGACCGTCTACAAACAGCCGCCCCGCAAGCAGCCAGCCTGGCCTGAGCGTCAGACGATCTTCGGCATCGGCGTGGTCAGCGAGGTGGTCAGATTGACCTGCACCAGACCGGCGCCGGCATGCACCTCGACCTTCTTCAGGGTCACAGTACGCTCATCGGCAGGTGCCGAATCGTTGTCGGTCATGGTGGCCGGAGACTTCACAGCAACCAGCGCAAGATCATTCAGGCTGAATCCGGCATCAGCGCACAGCTGCTCGGCCGCCGCCAGCGACTCGTCGAAACCGTCGCGCTTGACGACACGCTCGGCGGGCACACCGTACGCATTGCCGGCAACCCAACGAATGTCATCGATCAGCGGCATACCCTTGTGGCTGTCCGGGCTGGCCGGAGCCTTGCCGTCGCCAACACCCAGCACATCAACGAATGCATCGAGCTGCGGGACCAGCGCCTCACCGCCATCACGGAACAGGTTGCCGATGATCGGATCGCGGAACTTCAGGTCCTTCGCGGTCGCACGCAGCGAATCAATCTGATCATCCTCACCGCTCCACAGGTTGATCAGCGGGAAGGTCGGGATGTTCAAGCCTTCGAGACGCTGCACGTGGAACGGGTAACGCCACTGCAAAGCCGGGTCGTCGCGCCAGGTGGTGGCACGAGTGACCACGACCGCGGCGGACGGCCATTGCGCGCCATACTCACGGCAGGCGATATCCAGCCACTTCTGAGCGCCCGCGTCGGCACCATAGCCGGCTTCGACGATGACGACGTCATGCAGCGCGCAGGCGAGTTCGACGGACACGAGCGTCGGGATGCCGATGGACACGTTCGCGAACGGGCCTCCGTGCACATACACCGGCGAGCCGTTGACGGTCTCGGTGAGTGCCGGCTTGACGGCATCGCCCAGAATGCCAGTGATACGCCACAGATCGGTGAATTCGCCGAACTTGACCGGCTTGCCGTCCTTCGTGCCGGCGATCATCGCGGCGACACGCTCGGCGATTTCGTCCATGGAACGGGAAAGCACGACAATCTGCATGAGTTCGCAGGTCGGGGTGAGTACCACGCGTTCGGCGACGTTGTTCTTGCCGGCGTCGACGACGATCTTGCGCAGCGAACGGGACGGGACTTCGGAGACGCGCGGCACGAGCACAGTGTCGAGCTTGCCTTCGTCCACGGCCTTCTCTGCGAAGGAGACGAGCAGGTTCTGAGCCGCCTCGATCGCGGCCATTTCGCCGCACAGACCCCAATCGATGAGCTCCGGGTGGGTCAGGGATGCCTTGCCGCCGCCGGACGCACCGCCCTTGGAACCTGCTGCGGTGATGCCCATGCTCGGCTGGCGCAGCACGGCGGTTGCGTCGATGCCGCGTGCACGCAGCGCATCAATCAGTGCGATGGTGGTAGTGGTCTTGCCTTCGCCGCGGGATGCCTTCAGCGGCGTGTCAGCGGTGACGAGCACGATTTTGCCGTGCTTGCGCGGCGCTTCGGGATGCGTCTTGAGATAGTCGAGGTAGCCGTACGCATCGATCTTGCGGACCAAGCCGTACTGGCGTGTGTAATCCTCGATACCGGTCATGGGGTCTCCTTACCTGTCGGTGATACTGCACCGTCGGCGGCCGCCGACGGCAAGTCTGGTCGGGCAAGTCCACACTGTAGACGCACTGCTACAGCCACAAGCAAGAAACCATGCGCAAGCCCGCGTTGCGCACGTCTTCACTATAATCGATGGCCCTGTCAGCAACGCCGGGTTGTCCGTAAAACAGACACCGCTTATGGCGAACAGGCAGATACGGGAAAACCCGCGTGTCGGGGCGTGGTCATATCTACACCACAGACACGCGGGCTGGCTGAAACAGCCGGGAAACCACGGCATTCCCGTGGCATGACCACGGCAGCAGCAACCGTAGGTCAGTTGTCCGAGCGGTTGAACCCGTTCTTCATCTTCATGCTGGTGATGTACAGC
>NZ_JBJEIH010000003.1:12248-18166 GCF_051876855.1 Bifidobacterium sp. | reverse complement strand
GATGGTCACGACGAATCCGGCGTCAATCAGCCCTTCAATACCGGTGGCGGCTTTCGACTCGTCGCCACGGTATTCTTGCGGGGAGCTTGCGCCGATGCGCACATTGCCCGGCAGGCCTGGGTCCACGCCGAAATCAGCGAGTTTCCACACCTCATCGCGCGAATAGGCGAGCGAGCTGACGGTCTCCTCGTAGTCGAGGAAACTCGCCTGGTCGAAGCTGATCGGCGCGCCTGCCCCATGGCCGCTGGCGGCGACATGCCAGCTGGCGGCGAGGAATTCGTTGGCTGTTTTCGTCAGGTCGTCCGCTGCCCGACGCAACCGTTCCGGGTCGGAGAGCATGATGACCGCACCTTGGGGCAGCATGCGCTGCACCGGCTCCATGTTGTCAATCAGCGCAGGCATCAGGGATTCCATGCCTTCCACGGGGATGCCGTCCGCGATGGAGGCGAGCATGTCCTCGGCGTTGGGAATCTGCCCGATGAGCGATTTCGCGCGGTCACGCACCGCTTGCGTCAGTTGCAGTTCACGGCATGGCGTCGCCCAGACGGTATGTAGGCCATCGCCGTAAGTGCGCTGGTCGGAGGCGTGGAACTCCTTGATAGTGTCGATTTCATCGCCGAAGAATTCGATGCGGACCGGATGAGCGATGGTCGGCGGGAACACGTCGAGGATACCGCCGCGCACCGCGAACTGTCCGCGGTCCATGACCAGATCGACGCGGGTGTAGGCGTTCTCGACAAGACGGGCCGCGGCCTGGTCGAGCGGAAGCTCCTCCCCCGCCGTAAAAACCAGCGGTTCGACATCGCCCAACCCGGCGACGACCGGCTGGATGAGCGAACGCACCGGCATGACCAGAACCTTAATCGGTCCAAACAGGGCGTTCCCGGGTTCCGGATGCGTCAAACGGCGGAATACCGCCATGCGGGACGCGACCGTGTCTGCACGCGGGGAGAGCCGTTCATGCGGCAGCGTCTCCCAGGCCTCAAGTTCCGCGATATCCTGCGGATCGCCGTCATACCAGCTGCGAATCGCCTCAACTGCTTCCTGCGATTCCCGTCCCGAAGGCACGATGGCAACGACTGGGGCTCGCTGTGCGGTCGCCGCTGCGAGAGCCGGACGAATGCCGGGCACGGCTTCCACATTGAGCATCGGCTCGCTGCCCTCATTCGCAGGCACGTCGACCAGTCCGTGCGACAAATCATGGAAGGACCGGTCGTGATCGAGCTGGTCGAGCAGTCCGGAAAGCGCTCCGGCGGTCGGCGCAACAGGCGGAACCGCGGGTGTGGAGGGTGCAGCGGCAGTAGCGGACGGCGCCGCGGGCGTATGCTGCTCACCGGCCATTGAACTGCTCCTGCGCGCGGCTCAGCCCGGAGAAGATAATGGTTTCAGCGGCATCGGCACCATCGGCGAGGAATTCAGGCAGCTGCTTGCGCTGGTCCGGGCCGAATCCGCCCAACACCCAGTTGACGGTGTTGTCATGCGCGTTCGGGCCTCGACGGGCATGCCCCACTCCAAGCCGCACACGCGCGTACGCGTTGGTACCAAGCGAACGGTCAATGGACTTGATGCCGTTGTGCCCGCCGGCGGAACCGCCTGCTTTGACTTTGATACGGCCGAATTCAAGGTCCATATCGTCGTGGATGACCACGACATGCTCGGGCGGAATCTGATAGTAGGAGCTGATGGATGCCACCGCAGTACCCGATTCGTTCATGTACGTGAGTGGTTTGGCGAGGAAGAACTTAATCGACTTGCCTTGCAAGTTCATCACGCCCTTGCCAAGCATCGCGATGCCCTTATGGTCGCTGAAGTTCACCGACCAGCGTTCGGCCAGGACGTCCGCCGCCATGAATCCCATATTGTGCCGGGTGCCCTCGTATTGCTTGCCCGGGTTGCCCAAACCTACCACCAGCCAGAAATCAGACGCCATGCCGTTCCTCTCCCTCATCGCCGCCGCCCGCCGCATACCGGGCGCAGCTCATCATGCAATCATTCGCTACCAGAATGGCCAATCCTACCCGCCACGGCTGACTCGCCGGTGCGGCGCCGGTCTGCGATTCGCGACGGCCGAACATGCGTGACGCCCGGTATTTCAGTCATTGCTCAGCGGCAACCACCAGTAGGACATATCAAGATACCGCGTGCCGTCAAAACACGCCTGCGGCAGAAAACCGTACCGTTCGAACCCGAAATGGTCCATCAGCGCGATTGAGCCCGCATTCGACGCGAAAATCAGGGCGGTCGCGATGCGGTAGCCGCGCGTGCGCGCCGCGTCGAGCAGCCAGGCGACCACAGCCGTCCCGTACCCGCGGTGACGGGCACGCTCATCAACGTAATAGCTGAGTTCCACCACGCCGTCGTATGCTTCGCGCGGATGGAATTTCGACAGTGACCCGAAGGCCATGACACGCCCGGATGCATCTTCAAGCACGACCACCGGGTAGCGGTCACGCGGCCGGTGCGAATCCACCCACTGCCTGCGCTGCTCGAGGGTGCGCGGCACCAGATCGGCGGTCGAACCACCGGCGACCACCGCTTGATTGTAGATATCGGTAATCGTCTGAAGGTCGCTCTCCCGCGCGTCGCGGATGGTGACCGGTTGATGCTCAGCAGACCGTTCGCCGTTCACATTGCCTCCCTGTGTCCGTATGCCGTCGTATCCGACGCCAACGCCGGATTCGGTTCGACGATATTCCATCATGACGGCATGACCGCATGACGACTTGGCAGCAAGGTTGTTTGACGGCATAACCGCCGAGACGCAGGGCCGCCGACAACGCACAGCTACGCGACCCGCAACCCGCACGACATGCGACTTGCAATTCGTGACTGAGCGCCGTTACTGTGCCAAACGCTGGGACAACGCGGAAATGCCGCCGGTGAACATGTTGAGGAACCTCATGGAATCCACGGCGATCGCCACATGTGTGCACGACGCCGTCGGATCGTTGAGACGCGTCATATCGCCGATGGTGCGGCCACGCACACCCTGACGGTCACCGGTCGCCAAATCCACCCGCAGCGCGATGTCGAAAGTCTGCACAAGCGTCGGATCAAGCGCGGCCGCCACGGCAAGCGGGTCATGCATAGGCGCGCCGACGGCGAATGCCGGGTCGGCCTCCTCATTCGCTTTGATCATAAACGAGGCGAGATCGGCGAAGAACCTGCCGACACCGCCATCGATCTGCGACCACGGCTCGGTCAGCTCCGACGGCAGCAGGCACCGATGGGTGACATCCAAGCCGATCATCGTCACATCCGCCTGTGAGCGCAACACTAGGTCGGCGGACTCGGGGTCCTGCATGATATTCGTCTCACTGACCATATCGAAGCAGTTGCCCTGCTGGGTCAGGGCCCCGCCCATCATCACGAGCCGCAATTGAGGCGCGATATCAGGGGCAAGAGTAATAGCGGCGGCGATGTCGGTTAGCGGACCGGTCGAAATCACGGTCAGGTTCTTGCCCCACTGACGGACGCCGTCGATGATGGCTTTGACCCCCGCGGTGTCGCCCGGCATGATTTCCATCTCGACCTTGCCGTATTCGTCAGCGAGTGTGCCGAGCGTGTTCCGCCCACGCTGCGGCCCTGAGGTGTCGACCGGCTGCTTGGGCAGGTATCCGCCAATCGAAATGACCGGGGATGACAGCTTCTCCCGCACGTCAGGCTGGGCGGATTGAAGCGATTGCACCTCGTCCTGCCATGATGCCTGCCGCTGCTTCTTCTTCGCTTCCTTCTGATTGTCTCCGAACATGCCGGCGGAAACGGTCCCGGCGGCGGTGAAATCGATGTTGTTCGAGGAGAAGTCGTAGACCGCACCGTTGTACAGCACGGATGCGGTGCCGCCTGCGGTGGTTTCCATGCGCGCGTAATCGTCGATATTCAAGTCGGCGATGCCGTTATCCCCGTGGAAATGAGCGCAGGCCTTGTCCGCTGCGAATCCTTCAGCCCATGAAGGACAACGGCACCCGTCCAGCACCGGAATCTTCGAACCGCCAAGGAGGTTGAGCACGTCACGCGCGTTCTGCTGCGCCACCGACTGGATGACATTGCCGTACGTGGCGACGACCGATACCAGCCTTTCAGGCGCATACGCCATCAGCAGGCCGATGGCGAGCGCGTCATCAGTGCCGGTGTCGGCATCCAGTATGATGGGCGCGGCGATGTCCTGCGAATCGCCGGCAGCCCCTGCCTCACCGGTGTCACCAGTGTCACCCGTCTGGTTCTGCGGATCCATGATCTTCTCTCCCTCGACTGTTCGGCGGGCGTCCAGCCCGCACGAATCACATGGCGTCTGTTCCCATGATATCGCGCGTTGGACCTTTCCGTCCGACGGACAGGTCAATCTGCCCAGAACGCGCCGCCGGCGTCGGGATTATCGGGCGAGGAACCGGTCAGTGACCAGGTCCTTGGCCTTCGGTGCGGTGCGTACCACCTTGCCGGAGGCATCCGTATAGGCGCCGGCTTTCGCAAGGAAGTCGAAATACTGCTGCGTGGAAACGGTGTCGTTGGTGCCGAAGACGAGTTTGCCTGAGGCGATATCCTTCGGATTGCCCCAATACTGGCCGTCGACGATGACATGCATGCTGCGTTTGACAAATGCGAGTTTGAGATTGGCTTCCGGGGCTTCGTCCACGAGGATCTGCGCCGCTTTGTCAGGATACGCATACGCATACTCGTAACCTTGCTGCGCGGCTTGGGTGAAGGCCTTGACCAGTTTCGGATTGTTCTTGATGGTCTTGCTATTGGTGATGATGCCGATGGAGTCCGCATTGCCGGGCACCCCGTAGTCTGGTTCGGTGAAGCAGTTGAGCTTCGGGCCGTACATATCGGCCTGAACGCCTTCCCAGGTCGCGTAGAACCCGCCGAAATCCGCTTTGCCGCTGGACAGGGTCTGGAATGTGGACGTGCCGACCGTCACTTTGTCGAATTGCCCTTTGCCACCGTCGGTTTGAATCATCTGCTTGATGACCGCGTCGGATTCGTTCGTGCCGAAGGTGGCGAAGGTTTTCCCGTCGAAATCCCGCGGGCGGGTGATGGACGTGTTCGAAGCCAGAGAACACCAGATGGCGCTCGGCTTGCGCTGCACTTGCAGCACCTGCTTGAGCGTGGCGCCTTTGAGGCTGTAAGTGGAGACATTGGTGAGATTGGACAGGGCGAAATCCGCGACACCGTTGTTGACCGACTGTTCGGCGCCCGCCTGGGCGACGGCGACGATATCGACGTCTAGACCGGCTCGTTTGAAATACCCGTTGTGTTTGGCCACATACACGCCGATATGGTTGGTGTCGGGCGCCCAGGAGAGCATGAAGGTGGTTTTGGTCAGTCCGTTCGCGGATGTTCCGGCGGTGCCACACGCGCCGAGGGACGCGATTACGGCGATGGTGAGCGTGGCGGCGAATCCTGTACGGATGCGGCTGATGATGGATGTTGTGGTGCGCTGCCGTGCATGGGCAGCCTGTGGCAGATGGCTCATATGATGTCCTGGATCATGACGTGTTCCGTTCTCTGGATTCGGGCGGATTCGGCAGAGAACGAACGTGAGGGCCGGCCCCGCCTGCCCCATGTCCCCGCCCGGCCGTCATGATGTCATGCGCGTTGACCACGGCCGGATGGTTTGCCACACATGGGCACGCAAGCGATGTCAAGGATATCTTCAGCCGTGGTCATCCTTGTGAGCGGGCGGTTGCCTGTTGCGGACCGGACGCGGCAGACGGCGGTGGCGGCGGTGGTAGGTGTGTTGGCTCCGCTAGCTACGCAATCATCATTCTCGGCAATATTGCGGTCGCTTTCTTCCAGCCATCGCCGTCAGGGACGGGTTCACCGCGGCAACGGCCCGGACCAAGTTTTGATCACCGATTGTGGGACGCGCGAGGCATCGAACCGGTAATGCCCAGTGACCGCCATATGCGTGCGGAACG
>NZ_JBJEIH010000003.1:0-12148 GCF_051876855.1 Bifidobacterium sp. | reverse complement strand
ACGCGCGAGGCATCGAACCGGTAATGCCCAGTGACCGCCATATGCGTGCGGAACGCGAGATAATCGTTCTCCCGCTGTTTCTGTCCCATGTTGTGAATGATCAGCGGCATACCTTGCTTGTCGCGCCGGTCAGAGACGACGCCGATGTGCCGGGTGTGTTCGAAGACGACGATGTCGCCTTGTTCCCAGTCATCGCCGTGGATATCCGTGCCGAGCGTCACGCCGTATGTGCTGAAAAAGACGTCAAGCACGCCTGTGCGACGGAAATCGATATTCGGGTCGGGTTTGGAAATCACATGCGAATAAGCCTGCGGCCGGGCGGTGATGTCGGCGTCGACCATGGATTTGAGGTCGTACCCGGCGTTGGCGAATGCCCGCCATACGACATCGGTACAGGCGCCACGGTCGGACGGCGGATACCCGCCCTGATAGTAGCCGGTATCGTAGGCGGGCATCGCCTCGGCGTCCTTGCGGGCACCGCGGACGATATCCGTGTAATCGTCCACGCCATTGCCGTTTGCATCCACGCTGCTGGTGAATGTCGGCGAGGAAGAAGGCAGGTTCACGGCTGGGGTGGCGCCGATGCCGCCGGCTTGCCCCCTGCGCGCGTATCTCACCCACAGGCACGCCCCCGCGGCCGATGCCACGACGACGAGCATCACAATGACGGACATGACAATCCGCCTGCCTCGCCGGGGATTGCCGGCCCGCGTGTATGTGCTGCCATCTGCTCTGATATCTGCCCTATGCTGCGGCATTCTGCTCTCCCATCCCGCCAAGATACGTTCCATTGTGCCACTCCTCGGCCGCAACGGCGACAAACCCGGCGAATTCGTCTGCGGTCTGCGGGTTCGTGATAATGGAATCAGCAACGATTCTTCCGGCCGTCCGGCACGCGGGCTCCTCACCTTACTGCGTTCCCCGACGGCGTGTGCGTCCTTGGCGCGGAAAGCAAGGTGATTATGGCTCGTCAATCACGTCAATCCCATCACTCCCACCGATACCTGCGATGGCTGCCCACGTTCGCGGCGGTGCTGGCGATTCTCGTGATATGGCAGGTGTGGGTCGAGGCCGCGCATGTACCGCAGACCGTTATGCCCTCCCCCACGCAAATCGTGGATGCGACAGTGGAAACGTGGCCGACCTTGTGGCCGGCGACTTTGACGACCCTTGAGGAGGGCGCGATCGGTTTCTTGTTCGCTGTGGCGGCCGGCATTGTGGTGGGGGTCGGCTGCTACGCTTCGAAAACCTTGGATGCCGCGCTCTTCCCACTGCTGTACGCTGCGCAGACCATGCCGCTGATTTCCATCGCCCCGCTGTTTCTGATCTGGTTCGGCTTCGAAACGAGCGGGAAGATCGTGATTGTCGCCGTGTTCGGGCTGTTTCCCATTGCCGTGCAGACCATCCGCGGACTCAGGGACGTTCCGCGCTACTACGTCGATGTCGCACTGACTTGCGGGGCCACCCCGGTGTGGACGCTGTGGCATGTGAAGCTGCGCGTCGCGGCACGGCAGATTTTCGGCGGCATCCGCATCAGCGCCGCCTACACATTCGCGACCGCCGCCACGGCGGAATACCTGGGGGCGCGTCGAGGGCTCGGCATCTGGCTGCAGGCGGCGTACAACTCCTTCCGCATGCCGCTCATTTTCTCGGCGACATTCATGATTATCGTGCTGACCTGCGTGTTGCTCATCGCGGTGTCCTTGACGGAGCGGGTGTTGCTCGGCCCCGCGGACGAGGATGAGGACCCGGACGCCGACCAGCTGTGACAACACCGGGTATTGCTGCGGCACCACCGAATGCGCCACGGCCGAACCCGAACCACCCAAGCTTCTGCCGACGCTGAGACCGCCGTCAACGTCGGCAGAAGCTTGTGTAGACGCTGACAGCGGACACCTCGCACTGTTTATCAACGCTGACAAATTGTGATGTGTCGCGAAAGACCCTCTCATCGCCAAACACGCGATTGGGACAGACCACCCAACCGCCAGTATGTGAGCCAATCCTCACACATTGACGGGTTGCCCGGCCAAATCCACGATCCGCCGCAATCGAAAGGGCCGTTATGTGAGCGGATCCTCACACAGTGACCGGTCGAAACGGCACATCAACCATTCCGGACCACCCTGACCGTCAGTATGTGAGCCAATCCTCACACAGCAACCGACCTAGCCGCCCCACCAGCCATTCCGAGCTAATCAACCGTCATCATGTGAGCGAATCCTCACACGATGGCGGATGAGGGCGGCCAAACAACCGTCCAGTACCACCCAACCCGTCAGTGTGCAAGCGGATCCTCACACGATGGCGCCCGGCATGCGTCGGCCCCGCCGCACTGATGCGTACGGCGGGGCCGAGACGGCCGTCACAGCTTGCGACGACTACTTGGTGGCCGAGGTCTTATTCTCCTCCTCGATGGCCTTGTTGATGGCGTCTTCCAACTGCTGCTGCGCCTTACCATACGCAGCCCAGTCGCCGGATTTCATCGCGGCGTCGGAATCCTTCATCGCCTGCGCTGCATCGGCGAGCGCGGACTTCAGCTCCTCGCTTTGCGCGCCACTGGATGAGGACTGGCCTGCCGATCCGGACGTACCGCCGGATTTCCCGCTGTCTGCCCCGGATGAGCCAGACGATCCCGACGACCCTGCAGAGCCGGCAGCCCCGCCGTCAGACGCCGTGCGGTTGTCGACATCGCCCGCATCCGCGCCTGAATTGCCACCGAACACCTGGTCGAGCGCCTGGTCGAGCGTGTCGGCGAATCCGACCTGGTCGCCGAACGCGACGAGCACCTTCTTGAGCAACGGGAACTGTGTTGAACCGCTCGACTGAACGTACACGGGTTCGACGTACACGAGTCCGCCGCCGAGCGGCAAGGTGAGCAGGTTGCCGCGTTTGACGGTAGTCGACCCGGATTCAAGCAGGTTGAGTTCTTTGGACACATCGGCGTCCGCATTGAAGTTGTTCTGCGCCTGGCCGGGCCCGGGAACGTTCGAATCCTTGGGCAGTTCCTGCAATCTGATGGTGCCGTAGTTCGCTCCGATCTTGCCGGCGGTGGTGCCTGCGTCGGAGTCCACGGAGAGGAAACCGGTGAGGATCTCACGCGTGGAGGTCGAGGAGCCCGCCGGGATGAACGAAGACGTCAGCGAGAACACCGGCGCCTTGGATCCTCCGGTCTGCAAGGTCAGATAGTAGGGCGGCTGGAGCACGTCCTCCTTCTGGGCCTGCTGTGATTCGGTCGGGTCGACCGGCGACTGCCAGAAATCCTCACCAGAGAAGAACTGGCTCGCGCTGTCCACATGGTATTTGGTCAGCAATTGGCGCTGGACCTTGAACAGGCTTTCCGGATACCGCAGATGGCTCATCAAATCACCGGAAATCTCGGATATCTGGTGGTAGTTGCCGGGGAAGATCTGCTGCCAAGCCTTGAGCACCGGATCGTTCGGATCCCACGCGTACAGGGTGACCGAGCCGTCGTAGGCGTCAACAGTGGCTTTCACGGAATTCCTGATGTAGTTGGCGTTCTGCGACCCCAACCCCTGCACGGTCTGCGAGGTGCGGGTGGTCGAATCCTGGGTCGCCGCACCCAGATCGGTCATCTGCGAATACGGATAGGCATCGGATGTAGTGTAGCCGTCCACAATCCACTTGACGCGCCCGTCAACGACGGCCGGGTAGACGCGCCCGTCCAGCGTCAGGTACGGTGCCACCGCGGCAACACGCTCCTTGGGGCTGCGGTTGTACAGGATCTGCGACTGGGAGTTGACACGGTCGGAGAACAGGATCTGGTCGGAGCCGAAACGAATCGCATACAGCACGCGCGTGAAGATGTTGCCGATACGCGGACCGCCGTTGCCGTCGAAGGTGTTGGTCGCACCCTTCGAACCGGTCGGATAGTCGAACTCCCACGATTTAGTGCCTTCGGGCGCGCCGACGATCGAGTATTCGGGCGCGTTTGGCGAGAAGTAGATGCGCGGTTCGTAATGCTCCGACTCGGTGAGCTTGCCTTGGGTGGGGATGCCGGATTCGAAGAATTTCGGCTGGCCGTCCGCCGTGACCTTGTTGCCGTAGGCCGCGACCACACCGTAGCCGTGCGTGTACACCGTATGGTCGTTGACCCAGTTGCGGTTGTCGTTGCCGTCGAGATTGAGCTCGCGGGCGGCGATCACCGTGTCTTGGCTGGTGCCGTCAATGGTGTATTTGTCCACGGCCAGCGTATCAGCGAAGGTGTAATACTGCTTGGACTGCTGTAGCTGTTTAAAGGTCGGTGACACAATCTGCGGGTCCAGCAGACGGATCTGCGCGGTGCTTTCCGCGTCGGAGCTCAATGCGCCGGATTTGCCTTCCGTAGTCGCGGCATACTGCTCGACTTTGATGTTGTCAAGCCCGTACGCCTGCTTGGTGGCGTTGATATTGCGCTGAATGTAGGAGGATTCCGCCTCCTGCGCATTCGGATTGACACGGAAGCGCTGCATCACCGCCGGCCAGACACCGGTCAGCACAAGAGAGATGACCAAAGTCGAAGCGACTGCAATCACCGGGACACGCCATGCCTTGAGCGCCGCCCGCGCACGCACACCGACCGGCGCCGGCCCCTCGAGCTGGTGCGAACGCATAAGCCAGATGCCCAGTACGATGCCGAGTATGGCCGTCAACGCCGCCATGATGAAGGTGACGGGAATCGTGGCATGGACGGTGGTGTACGTAGCGCCGGTGATCCGGTCACCTTGTGCGGTAAGGCTGGAGAACACGCCAAGCACCTGGTTCACTGCCCACACGAGCATGTTGAGTATGAGCCACACGCTGATCTGCCGGCGCGCATGCTTGGTGATGGCGAACAGGCCGCGGCCTTTGACCGGCATGGTCAGTCTGATGCCGCCGACCAGCGCGTGCGTGACCATGGAAAAGATGATTCCCATGAGCAGCAGCATCGCGACGGCGGACATCACGAGCCTCAAGCCTGGGAGCACGAAGACGTAGAAACCGTTGTCGATGCCGAATTGCGGGTCTTTGGTGCCGAAGCGCTGCGCATTGAACATGAGCAGGATCTGCGACCAGTTCGAGTTGAACTGCGAGCCAAACATAATGCCCACAATCAGGGAGACCACGACTGCGACACGCGTTGCGGTACGGGTACTCACCCCTTTGCCGATTTCGATGACATCGCCGTTGATTCGTACCGTAGATCCGTCAGCACCGCTAGGACGCGTGCGGATGGCGAGCACAGCGGCGATGAAGCTGACTAATGCCATGAGCAGCGCATAGGCGGCCCACAAGCCCACTTTCACGCCGAGCTGCGTCCAGATCACACGTTGGAAGCCGAGTTGGTCGAACCACATGACATCCGTGATGAACCGGGCCAAACCGAAGAACAATCCGACGATCACGGCGATGACAGCGATGATGCCAAGGGCGATTGCCGAACCGTTGTGCCTGCGCACTTTCGGCCGTTTCGCCGCGCGGCGGCCAAGCCGGGGCACCGACGTATTCCCATGCGGCGCCTGAGTGTTCCCACCGCCCTGCGCATCCCCGTCGACCTGGACGTCAACGACCTCTGGGTCGTCGTCCTTACGTCCGGAATCGCCGGGGAAGCCGAACATCATGCCGAAATCATCAAACAAAGCCATATTCCCAGCCTACCGACCGGCAAGGAACAACGAAACGCCCAGCTGAAACGAAGGACGATATGGTATAAGGCCGGCCATCGATACGGAGTTATCGACGACAACCGTGTCCCTCGGCCGCATCGACGGCAGCGACAGCACCGACGGCAGCGACAGACAATGTCGGCGAGCGGCGAAACGCCGTCCGATTGCCCCACACGACGCTCGCAGACGCGCTAGCCTGTAGCCATGAGTACGCATCTGTTCAGCGCACGTGACATGACGTGCACCGTCCCCTCGCAGGACGGCGAAAAGACCATTTTCCAAGGGCTGTCCTTCGACATCGACAACGGCGAGATCGTCGACCTAGTCGGCCCGTCAGGCGCGGGGAAAAGCAGCCTGCTCACCGCATTCGCGCGGCTCAACCCCCATACCGGCGGCACCATGTTCCTCGATGGCCGTCCATCGACGGAATTCACACCGCAACAGTGGCGGTGTCGCGTCGCCTATCTGCCGCAGAAACCGGTGCTGATCGGCGACAACGTCGCCGAAGTCATTCGTTTGCCATGGACCCTGGCAATCCGTAACGAGCAGGACGACAGCTTCGACACGAATCACCCCGACGATTCCAATATCCGCACCCGCCCCCACGGCAAGCGGCGTCGCAGCGGCATCTGGGGTGCGGTGCACAATGGCGTCGATATGCTGCCGGATGACAAGATCCGCGCCACCCTCGACGCCATCGGCTGCGAAGACATTGATCTCGGCCGGGCGCCCCACGACCTGTCAGGAGGGCAGGCGGCACGCGTGAGCCTCGCGCGCACGCTGCTGACAAACCCGAAACTGCTGCTCGCCGACGAGGTCGACGCCGGGCTCGACGATGACAACGCTGCGAAAGTCGCCGCCATCCTCAGCGATGCCGCGCAACGAGGCATGGCGGTGATCCGCATCCGGCACCGCCCGCCGGACGGGGTCGCCACCCGAACCGTCACCCTCGACGAAGGAGGACTGCGATGAACACGATCAATCTGGCTTCGGCATGGGCAACTCTCCCGGGGAACACACCCCACGTCGCCCAAACCGTGGCACAAACAGCCACACAGACGACATCGGGCACCTCCTATCCCATCGACATCTGGGGTCTGCTCATCGCGCTGGCGATGGTGATGGTCGCCTCCGGGCTGTCATGGCTCATGCATTTGGGCATCGGCAAAACGCTCCTGTGGTCCGCATGCCGCGCGCTCGTCCAACTGTGCGCGATGGGCTTCATCATGGGCTACGTCATCAAATCCGGCAACCCGTGGCTGGTACTCGCCTTGGTCGCCGTCATGCTCGTAGCGGCCGTGCAAATCACCCTGTCACGCGCCAAAGGCGTGCCGAAGGGGCTTGCGGGCCCGGTGCTGCTGACCTTGGTCATCACCATGCTGCTCATGATCTCGATGGTCACGGAACTGGTCGTCCGTCCCCACCCGTGGTACGCGCCGCAGCTGGTGGTGCCGCTGACCGGCATGCTGTTGGGCAATACGGTTTCCGCGCTGGCCGTAGGGCTGAGCCGCTTTTATGAAAGCATGAAGGAACGGCGGGATGAGGTCGACACGCTGTTGGCATTGGGCGCGACCCGCTGGGAGGCCGCACGGCCGTCGGTGATTTCTTCAATCCGCCTCGGCCTGCTGCCGACCACGGCATCGCTCGCCTCCAGCGGCATCGTGACCATCCCGGGCATGATGGCCGGCCAGGTCATCGCGGGCGGTGACCCGCTCAACGCGGCGAAGTACCAGTTCGTGATTCTCGCCTCCATTGCCGCGCTCACCTTGCTGGCAGACACCCTGATCATGGTGATGGTGTACAGAACCTGTTTCACGGCCGATGACCAGTATCGCGAGCAGCCCGTCGTCGAGCGCAGAAAGAAGAAGTGACAATCTGCCCGTCGAGTGAATTCCGACAGACAGACAGGAATCGCATACACCTGGAAACCTGGCAATACAACCGGGCAATATAACGTGTTGGGCCGCACCCCGGAATACGGGATGCGGCCCAAAACAGTAGGGATGCCATCCGGCGAATTCATGTACCCGCCGAGCAGCATCGTGGTCATTCAATCACAGCACGTCCGGATCGTCCTTGGCGATTGTGCCGGTCGCCTTGCCAATGGCCTTGAGGCCGTGGTACATGACGAGCACGACGATCGTGCCGATGGCGATGCCGTTGAACTGCACGCCGCTGACCGCGAAGGTGAAGTCGGCGATGCCGATAATCATCGTGACGGCCGCGGTCATCACGTTGACCGGCTTGTCGAAGTTGACATGGTTGTCCACCCAGATGCGCACGCCGATCATGCCGATCATGCCATACAGCAAGGTGGTCACGCCGCCGAGCACGCCGGCGGGAATGGTGTTGATCACGGCACCGAACTTCGGGCACAGGCTCAAAATCAAGGCGAACGCCGCTGCACACCAGTAGGCGGCCGTCGAATACACCTTCGTGGAAGCCATGACGCCGATGTTCTCGCCGTACGTGGTCGTGCCGGAGCCGCCGCCGAAGCCTGCGATTGCGGTGCCGATACCATCGGCCATGAGCGCGGTGCCAATCTGGTTGTCATAATCACGGCCGGTCATCTGTGCCACGGACTTGACGTGGCCCACGTTCTCGGCGACCAGCACGAGCACGACCGGAATGAACATCGCGAGGATCGAGAAATCGACCTGCGGCAGATGGAACTGCGGCAAACCGACCCAGGCGGCGCCTTCCACGGCCTTGAAATCGACCTGGCCGCGGGCGCACGCGTACGCATAGCCGACCAGTACGCCCAGCAGGATGTTCAGACGCCCGACCAAGCCGCGGAACAACACGCCGATCAGCAGGACGGCGACCAGCGTCACCACAGCCGTGTCCGGGGCCTTCTTGAAGTTCGTCCACACCGACGGGGCGAGGTTGAAGCCGATGATCGCCACAATCGCGCCGTTGACCACCGGCGGCATGATCTTGTCAATCCACTTGGCGCCAGCGAAATGGACAAGCACGCCCACCAGGGCGAGCAGCAGGCCGGTGACCATGATGCCGAAGCTTGCGACCGCGATGCCCTTATGGGCGGAAGTGACCGCCGCGATCGGGGCGATGAAGCCGAAAGAGCTGCCGAGGTAGCTTGGCAGCTTGTTCTTGTTGATGAGCAGGAACAGCGCCGTCGACATGGCGGTGAAGAACAGGGTCGTCGACGGGTCGAAGCCGGTGAGGATCGGGACCAGGAAGGTTGCGCCGAACATCGCGATGACATGCTGGGCGCCGATGCCGGCGGTACGCGGCCAGGACAGGCGTTCGTCGGGTTCGACCACCTCCCCGGGTTTCAAGGTCTTGCCGTCACCATGCAGTTTCCATGTGAACAAGCCGCTACTCATCTACTGCTCCTTTGTGTTCTTGGAATTCGCCGGGCGCACGCAATGCGCGCCAACGCCTTGCACAATGGTAGCGGTGTCGATGTCACGAGAGACGACAAGACCTCAAAACCCGCGGATTTTCAGGCGTGTCGCACTCTCGTCGTCTGGGTGCCGTCTACGCGGACGCATCGGGCGGCAATATGGCTGTCACTTGGTGAACTGTGTCAAATGTGGGTCAACCGAATGCACGACATCAACCAGATCGCCGTTCGACAGCAACGGGCGCTGGAACTCGCGCCACGGTTCCACTTCGACCCCCCAACGGCCGGTCTGCTCGTCGAGCACCGGGCGGGCTGTCTGCTCCCAACGCAGCCGTTCGGTCGTGCGGCCGGTGTGCGGGTCGCGGCGGGAATAATGCAGGCACGTGCAGTTCGTGATCTTCCAATCGTCGCTGTCCGCGCGGTGCATGAATTCCTCGTCGGAGAGGTCCTCGAGCGTGAGCATCATCGCCAGCATGAAATCGCCGTGCGTGACCACAACCACCGATTCCGACTCGGAGCGGCGGTTGAGCGAGGTCAGCAGGTTGTGCACGCGATCCTCGGCGACATCGGCGATCGATTCACCTGCCGGCGGGCGCCAATACAGTGGGTCAGTGCGTTTGAACAGCCAGTTGCGCTCGTAATTGGTTTTGAATTCATCCTGCGTGATGGTGTTGATTTCGCCCCACGACCGTTCACGCAGTACCCGGGTCTCCTCCCATTTCGCCTTGGGCAAGGCCATGGTGGCGGCCGTTTCGCGGGCGCGGACGTACGGCGAGACCAGATAGCGGTCGAATAGCTGCTGCTGGGAGACGAGCCAGCGGCCGATGCAATCAGCCTGGCGACGGCCGGTCGCCGTCAAACGCCACGAGCGATCCGGCACCGTCACGTTATCCTGCGTGTACAGGGAGGTATCGCCCTGCTCGCCGGCCTTGATGATGACATTCGCCTCGGATTCCCCGTGCCGGATCACATACAGATCAAGCGGCATCCCCATAGGCGCTCCTTTCCGAACAATGCGTCCAGACCGCGACCACGCGGCCGATTCCTGGTACTACGCTATCGCAACATCCCGGGACCATGCCGGCGAATCCGCGGGGCGAGAACAAATGACACCGACAATTCACCGTGTGTCCATCAGGTAGTGTTCATCGGATGGTGTTCACCAGACAGTGCCAGTCGCCCATCAGATACGTCAGCCGATATGCACCGGCGTGCCGTCAGGAACCTGCTCATAGAACCATTTCGCGTCAGACAAGGTCAGACGCACGCAGCCATGCGATGCCGGATGCCCGAGTTTCACCGCCTCGCTGACCACATATGTCCCCGCATCCTGCTTGGTGGGGACGGTATGGAACAGGAAGACGTTGTTGCGGAAGGACACCCAATAGTCCGCGCCCCAGCCATCGGAGGGGTTGTAGAAATGGTCGCCCCGGCCGTTGATGGTGAAATCCCCGTGCGGGGTGCTGTCGTTGAGCCCCGTGCTGGCAATCATCGTGTAAATGGTCTTGCCGTTGGAACGCACGTACACCCGTTGGGCGGACAGATCGACCGTGATGCTCAGGTTCTTGTATTCGGACAGTTTCGGTTGTGCCCCGCCAGATGCGGCACGCCAATCGACGGTCGTGCCCTTGTTCTGGGCGTTGGTGTGCGTGCCAGGGGATGCGTTAATCGCCGGCACTGCGGTTCTGTTGAGCGTATGCGTGCCGTCAGGGGCGGGAACCTTGTTGTGGGCGAGGATTGTGGACGAGCCGGATGCGGTTTGGGATGCTGCTCGCACATCCGCACGATGCTGCTGGATGGAGAAGAACCCGAAAATCAGCGCAATACATGCCAAAGCGGCGAGAAGAACTCTGGCATTGCGGCGGAGCGGATGATCGCTCTGCCCGCTTCGATGCGGGAAAACCGCCATAATAGCCTCCGTTCGTCTGCCGTATCACACGCTGTGAACCATGCCCCCATGGTGGGTTGCCACGACGGGGGGATTCATTCATGCCTTTCTACCATAACGGTATCCACACCGATGACGCGCGGGTAGAGCCGTTTTCGTCGCTACAAGCCAAAGTTGACAAGGCGGGTGGAAGATTCTATGTGGCACGGGCAGGAGACGGTCTACGTTTTCCTTCCTGATACCAGCCCGCCCGATACCTGGCTGCCGTGCGACACGCCAGTCACACATCGGGGAGATACCAGCCAATCACACCCGTCACCGCCCGGTATCCGCCTACCATGCGACGCACCAGTCGCACCGCGGTACGATACCGACCACTCACATGCGCTTCCATCGCGGCATCCAATCACAGTGCGACACACCAGTCGCACAGCTGGGAGATATCGTCAGATCCAGCTCAAATCATCCCGATATCAGCCCGCCATGCGACATGCCAGTCGCACCACAAGAAGATACCAACCGCTTACTCCCCCTCGCCGCCCAATACCAGCCCGCCATGCGACACGACAGTCGCACAGCGGGACGATACCAACCGATAGCACCCGCCACCGCCCGGTAACCGCCTGCCGTGCAACACAACAGTCGCACCACGGCGAAGTTGAGCGCTTGCCAGCCAACTATGAATAGCGGAATCGTTGCTGCGAGAACACCAAAACAAGAATGACGCCCGTCCTCCTCCACCCTGCTCCCCACCAAAAAGGAAAGGAAACCACAAAAACGTGGGGAACAGGATGGGGAAGAACGGGCGTCACCCATTCAACCCCTACCGGGGATTACCAGCGGTCGATATGCTTGCCGCGCGCCTTGACCAGCACGCAACCCGCGCCCGCGACCGCCATGACGGCCATCAGACCGAGCGCCGCCTCACCGGTGACACCGGTCTGCGCGAGCTTGCCGGAGGTGGTGGCGTCAGCGGCCGCACCGAACTTCGGGGTCGCAGTGGCCCCCTTGGCGCCGGTGGAAGCGGAAGCGGAGGCGCTGGTGGAGCCGGTCTTCGCCTGCTGGGCGGCCTGCTCGGCCTGCTTCGCCTGCTGTTCGGCCAGACGCTTCGCCTCCTCGGCCCTGCGAACCTCCTCCTTGCGGGCGTTCTCCTCGTCCGTCAGACGCTTCACCACCGCGTCGGCGGCCAGCTTGTCCGCGGTCGCCTTATCCAACGCGGCCTTCGCGTCCGAAGCGGTCTGCTTCGCT
>NZ_JBJEIH010000002.1:0-3716 GCF_051876855.1 Bifidobacterium sp. | reverse complement strand
CAGGACGGCAAACGCACGGACGCGACCTTCAGCCTGTACCGGAAGATCAGCGGCGGCGCGGAAAGCAAAGTCAGCGGCAAAGACAAGACCGTGCTCGCCAACGCCACCGGCGATGCGCTGACGGTCCAATGGACGGGACTTCCACAGTACGAGAACGGCAAGCCTGTCACCTATTCCGTCAAGGAAAGCACCGCGAATACCAATGGGTACACGACAACGGCCAGCGGCAACGCCTCCAGCGGATACACCTTCACCAACACGTACACACCGCAGACCACCGCGATCAGCGTGCACAAGGTTTGGGAGGACTCGGACAACCAAGACGGCATCCGGCCGAACAATGTCCGCGTGGAACTGTATGCAAACGGAGTAGCTACCGGGCGCACCGCGACCATCACCGGTGCCAACAACTGGACGGTCACTTTCTCGGGACTGCCCGTCTATGATTCCGGTAAGGCAATCGCGTACAGCGTGCGTGAGCAGGCCATCAACGGGTATACGACAAAAATCAGCGGAACCGCGGCAAATGGTTACACCATTACCAACAGCCATACGCCGCAGACCGTCACCATCCAAGGTGCCAAGACCTGGAACGACGACAACAACCTGACCGGTAGCCGACCGAAATCCATCACTATCGACCTGTACGCCGATGGGAAGAAAGTCGATTCGCGGGTCGCCACGGCCAGCGGATCATGGCGTTGGGACTTCGGCGAACAGCCTGCCTACAAGGCTGGAGCGCAAATTACCTATACTGTCGCCGAGGAGCCGGTGCCAGGCTATACCGCGCAAATCGACGGGTACAACGTAACCAACACCGTGACCAAGCACGAGGTCAAACTCCTGAAAACCGACGAATCCGGCAATCCGGTCGCCGGGGCGGTAATGCATGTCGCGACCGCGTCAGGCACCCAGGTCGGCGCAAGCTGGACAAGCGGCTCACAAGCTACGGCCATGCAGCTTGCTGCAGGTGACTACCAATTGGTTGAGGACGCCGCGCCTGCAGGGTACCAGCTCGCCACGAGCCCTGTCGCATTCACGGTGAACGCGGATGGGACCGTCAGCGTGAACGGCGCCAAAGCCGATTCAGCCACGGTCACCATGTCAGACAAGCTTGACACCATTGACATCACCGGTGTCAAACAGTGGAACGACAACAACAATCATGACGGTCTTCGTCCCGACAGTGTGACCGTCAAGCTGCTCGCCAACGGGCAACCGGCAACGGACACCGCCGGCAAACAGCGCACGGCGACTGTCACGGCAAACGACAATTGGAAGTTCAGCTTCACCAAGCTGCCGCGCGTTGATACGGCTGGCAAGACAATCACATACAGCGTGGAGGAGCAGCCGGTGGCCGGATACACCTCCGCAGTCAGCGGCGACGCCACCAGCGGATTCACCATCACCAACACGCATACCAACGAGACTGTCGATATCAGTGGTGTCAAGCAGTGGAAGAACGATACCGAAGCCACCCGGCCACAAAGCGTCACGTTGCAGCTCTATGCAAACGGCACGCCGATGCTCGGCGATGATGGCAAGCCGGTCACTGCAACCGCCAGTGCGAGCGACAACTGGAAGTATGCCTTCACCGGTCTGCCCAAATACAACAAGGGCACCGCGGTGAATTACACGGTGGTTGAGACTTCTTCACTGAAGGACTACGTCGCCGTGGCGGGAACCGCCGACAACGGCTATGCCGTGACCAACACCTATGCGCCTGGCAAGCGTTCGCTCACCGTGACCAAGCAGTGGGTGGATGCTGCAGGTTCGGCGGATTCCGCGAATCGTCCCGACTCGATCAGCGTGCAGCTGTATGCCGACGGCGCTGCCACCGGCTCCCCGGTGAAGCTGGACGCGGACAACGGCTGGGCCTACACCTGGACCGATCTTGACGCGAAGAAGTCCGGCAAGAGCGTCGTATACACCGTCAAGGAAACGCAGGTGCCAGACGGGTATACCGACTCCACTTCTACGTCGGACGATGGCAATGTCGTCACGCTGACGAACACCGCACGCCGGTATGCAGTCACCATCGCGAAAACCGATGGCAATTCGCCGCTCGCCGGTGCCAAACTTCAGATCACCGACGTCAACGGCGTTCCGGTGTCAGGCAGCTTCACCAGTGGCGACTCCGCCACCGTTCACAACTTGTACCCAGGCAACTACCTGCTGACGGAACTGCAAGCCCCCGACGGCTACCAGATCGCCGATGCGATTGCCTTCAACATTGCGGCAGACGGCAAAGTCACCTACACCGGTGCGGACGGCAGCAAGAAGACCGCCAATAACGGCATCTTGACCATGGTCGACAAGTCCCAGACCACCAGCATCACCGGCAAGAAGATTTGGAACGACGACGCCGACCAGGCGGGCAAGCGCCCATCCACCATCACCGTCGACCTGCTCGCCAATGGGAAGGCCGCCACGAAGAACGGCAAGCCCGTCACGGCAAGCGTGAGCGCTGAGACAGGCTGGGCATTCAGCTTCGACGATCTGCCCGTCATGGACAACGGGTCGGCCGTCACCTACACGGTCAAGGAAGAGCAGGTGGCGGGATATACCGCCGACATCAGTGGTGACGCTGCAAACGGTTTCACCATCACCAACACCATCGACCGTCATACCGTCAAATTCGCCAAAACGGACGAAAGCGGAGCAGCGCTGGCCGGTGCGACCATGCGACTGACTGACCCGAACGGCGTCGATGTTGTCCAACCGTGGATTTCAGGCGGGCAACCTTACGAAACCGAGCTGGCCGACGGATCCTATGTACTCACCGAAGCACAGGCGCCGGCGCATTATGACATCGCCGAATCCATCCCGTTTAAGGTTAGCGACGGCAAGGTGATTATCGGCGGCGAAGAACAGGATCAGGCCACGGTTACCATGCGCGACGAGCGCAGCCGCTTCCAAGTCAATATCGACAAAGTCAACGTGGCGGGTACGCGCGTGGAAGGCGCCGTCCTCGAAGTGACCACCTCAGATGGCAAGACCACTCTCGCCCAGTGGACCACGGATGGCGAAAACGCGCACGCGCTGACCCTTGAACCGGGCGATTACCGACTCCTAGAAACCCAGGCACCAGCCTCCGGCATGTACACGAGCATCGACCCGATTGACTTCACCGTAGGCGATGACGGCACCCTGACCGTGACCGACAGCGACGGCACTCGCACGCTCGGCGGCAACACGATCACCGCGGTCGACAAGTACGCCAGCCACAAGGTGACGGTCTCCAAGAAGAGCTTGACCGAAGGAATCGGCGAAATCGCCGGTGCACAGCTCGAAATCAGCGGTGTGAACCTTGACGGCGAATCCGTTGAAGACCAATGGACTTCGCAGCAGGGCAAGAATCATTCGACCGAGCTCAAGCCAGGAAGCTATACGCTTCGTGAAACTGCGGCGCCCGCGGGGTATGCGGTCGCCGCCCCCATCGATTTCACCGTCACGACCGGTGGCGCGCTCGAAATCAACGGCGAACGCCAGTACGGCCGAGCTCTAGAAATGATCGACGAACCGGCGACCACGCCAGTCACCTTGAGCAAGGTCGGCAGCGACAACGTGTCGCGCGAACTGGCCGGGGCGAGCTTGACGGTCACCGGCACGACCTTCGAAGGCGTTTCGTACAAGCACACGTGGACGTCCAAGGGCGATGGGCCGCTCGTGCTGCAGTTGTCCAACGGCACCTACACGATGAGTGAAACCAAGGC
>NZ_JBJEIH010000001.1:0-3801 GCF_051876855.1 Bifidobacterium sp. | reverse complement strand
AGCCTCAGCAACGACTGATCCGGGTCGTCGGCGCAGCTATCATGCGCGATGGCACCGTGTTGTGCGCGCAACGCGGTAGCACTAAATCGCTCGCCGGGTACTGGGAATTCCCCGGGGGCAAGATCGAAGTACACGAAACCCCGCAGCAGGCGCTCCAGCGCGAAATCGAAGAGGAGCTGCGCTGCGAGATCACAGTCGGTCATGAGCTGTGCACTACAAGATACGCATACGATTTCGGCACCATCGAGCTGACGACCTTCCTGTGTCATCTCACAGAAGGCGAACCGCATCTGACCGAACATCGCGAGGTTCGCTGGCTTTCTCCCAATCATCTGCACGAACTTGACTGGGCACCTGCTGACAGGGAAGCCGTCAGATTGTTGGAGAGCATGCCGTCTACCGTTTGTGCAGTCTCCGATTTCCCGGAGGCCATGCAATCATGACTACCACGCCAATGCCGAATATGCCCGGCCGTTTCTCCACTGAGTCCACAGATTCCAGCATTATCGCCGATGTCACGCAAGGGCTTATCGCCGGATCGCTGCGCTCGGGATTCATCACCGCAGACACCCACGCAGACGAACGATATGTTCCCCAACTGATCGCCAACCAAGGCGGCAGAACTATGGAGGATGCGCTGATCCACGAGCTGGACAACAGCAACGGCTTCTCCATGTCAGTCGCTTTCGTCACGCAATCGGTGATTCAGATGCTCAAACAGCATTTTCTGAATTTCCACGATCACAATCATGCCCACGCCGGCAGCATCATCACCTCGACCTACAACTATTTCAATTCGCCGCAAGCATTCCGCGAGCTCAACGAACTACAGCAGACGGCAGGTATCGACGTGCGCGTTTGGGAACGTCCCGATACTGGCGGGCAACCCACCCCCGATCCGTCTCGTAACAATTACCATCCTAAAGGCTATGTGTTCCGCCATACCGTGAATGGCAAAGACGCGTACACCGTGTATATCGGCAGCTCGAACCTGACCGAGAACGCCTTGAGAAACAACCGCGAGTGGAATCTTCGTGTCCCTTCCTTACGGGATGGCCGGTTCGCGCAAGAGCTCAGCCAGGAAATCGAACTGCAGCGGGAACAATCCGTGCCGCTTGACGACGCGTGGATCGAAGCGTACGAGAAGGAATTCGAGCACAACACCCCGCCGCTTGCGCCCTCACGCAGATCACCAGAGCCGGATCCAACAAGCAAGTCGGTCAAACCGAACGCAATGCAACGCGAAGCGCTGGCCAGCCTCCGCCATCTGCGAGCGCAGGGCGAAACCCGTGCCATTGTGATCTCCGCGACCGGTACCGGCAAGACCTACCTGTCAGCGTTTGATGTGAAACAATGTCATCCCAAGCGGATGCTGTACTTGGTACACCGCCAGGAAATCCTCACCAAAGCGATGGAATCATACCAGCGCGTGCTGGGTTGTCCGGATGACGAATTCGGTCTGTATACCGGCACCGACAAAGCCGGCGCTGATCGAAAGTACGTGTTCTCCACCGTGCAGACCATGGCCCAGCAGTCCGTCCTCGGCAACTTCCCTGCGGATGCGTTCGACTATATTCTCATCGATGAGGCGCACCATGCCGCCGCCGACACGTACAAACGCATCATCGACCATTTCACGCCGAAATTCTTGCTCGGCATGACCGCAACCCCGGAACGCAACGACAGCGGGAACATCTTCGACCTGTTCGGCAACAACATCGCCTATGAGATCCGTCTCCAGCGAGCGCTCGAAGAAGACATGCTCTGCCCGTTCCACTACTACGGGGTCAGCGAGTTCATCACTGAGACCGCAGAAGGACTGCCCGACACCGGTGTGAGTATGGAACACACGAACGAGAAGGATCGAGCGGCACTACGCAGGTGGGTCAACGAACTGACCGCCGATAACCGCGTCAGCTACATCATCGACAAGCTGCGTATCTATGGGCAGGCAGGAGAACCTGTCAAAGGCATCGTATTCTGCAGCCGGGTCGAGGAAGCCGAAATCCTCGCAGAGAAATTCACCCACATCATCAACGAACAGGCTGAACGCCCATACCGGACCGCATGTCTGACAGGAGCCAGCAAACCGAAAGAGCGCGAGCAGGTGGAACAAGCGCTGCAAGACGGCGAGCTTGATTACATTTTCACCGTTGACCTGTTCAATGAAGGCATCGACATCCCCGCAACCAACCAAATCGTGATGCTACGACAGACACAATCCAGCATCATATTCACCCAGCAGCTCGGCCGAGGCCTACGCAAATACCCAGGAAAATCATCGGTCGTCGTCGTGGATTTCATCGGCAATTACGCCAACAACTATCTCATCCCGATCGCCCTGTACGGCAACAGCGGCGACCGTGACCGCGTACGCAAGAACCTGAACAACCAAGCGCCGGGCTTATGCTCGATCAGCTTCGATCCCATCGCGCGCAAGCGCGTGCTTGATGCGATCGACCATGCCGACCTGTCTGACATGAGAAAACTCAGCGAGCAATATCGGGAACTGCGCCGCGAACTGAACCGCATCCCGATGCTTATGGATATCACGGCACGCGACGCGTCACTCGTATACACCATGGCCAGCAAATCGAAGAACTACCTGGCTTTCGTCCGTTCACGCGAACGCAGTCTCAACACCGAGAACGATGATCCAGATACACGATTCCAACTCGAAACAACAACCTCAATCGAAGACGGAATGCTGACCATGCTGACCGATACGCAGCTGCGCGGCTTGCGGCCACACGAGCTGGTGGCGTTGGCAGCGCTCGCCGGAATCGAAATGCCGTATGCCGTACGGGATATGGTCGGCGACCATGCCGACATACTCTCGCAGGCCGGTAGCGTGAATGTCTTGGATGCCCCAACTTTGCAGCATTTGGTCACCAGTCTGTTCCCTGATTGCAACGGCAATATCGAGCAATGCGAGTCGGCGTTGCAGGTACTCGACTATTCGTATTTCACCAACGCGAACCGGGAGCGTTTCGGTGGCGTGCCAATGGTTGAACTGTCCGGGGATGGTGGGGCACGTTTGTCGTCCCAGCTTCTGGTCTCCTTGCAAGGAAAAGCGACATTCCGCCAGTTCTTTGTGGACACCGTGCAAGCAGGACTGGCACAATGTGTCGGACGGTATGAAGAAACCCGCGTCACCGCAAGCAAACAGGGCTTGCCACTGTCTGCTGTGTTCGATCACGGATTCATTGTGGGGGAGAAATACTCGCTGTTTGATGTGATGCGGATGTGCGGCTGGAGCAACGAACAGGTCCCACAGAATGTGGGCGGCTACCGTTACGACGCGAGTACAGGGACCATGCCGATTTTCATCAAGTACGAATCAAGCCAGTATCAGGACCGGTTCATTGATGACCAGGACATCGAATGGTTCAGCAAGAACAACCGTTCCCTGCAATCGCCAGAGTTCCAATGGATTCGCAAAACCGACGGTGAACCCTGGCAGGAATCCCACTTCGTACCGGTGTTCATCCGCAGGAAAGTCGAAACGAAGGAAACGACGTACTACTATGTCGGCCGCGCCGCCTCGATCGAGGACTCGCACGAGGAAACCAATCGCGGGGTGAACAAGAACGGCGAAGAAATCCAGCAGCGCGTAGTGGTATCCAATCTGCACCTGACCCACCCCGTACCGCCGGATCTGCTGCGCCACCTCACCGGTGATTCGGAGCAGTGAGTGATGCCAGTCCGCCGCCCGAATCTTTTTGCAAGCGGCGGACTGTCACTCTCCCACCGCATACGCATACGAATCCTCGAAGAACGCGCGCTCGAGCCGTGCGACTT